>NZ_UQGV01000024.1 GCF_900540665.1 uncultured Catenibacterium sp.
TCAGCAAACAGTGCTCTTAATTATTTGCACTGTCTACTGGGAGGTCATCATATCAAACCCTCTTATAAAACCTTCTTCACAAATATCTTATTGAATATACTTCTTGTAAATTCATCATCATTCATCATATTCTCTAAGTACTGATTAAAGTTCTTCTCTTTCTCTATTACTTTTTTAAAATGTGGATAACTCTCTTTAATCATCTTTCTTATTGCTGTATAAGAACTACCACTACAGTTATATTGAATAGTCTGTACATTATCGATTAATGAGAAGATAGAAACTGAATTTCTAGATTATAATGAAAATTGGTTAGTTTAGATTTAATTCCCTATTTTACTTAAATGCTCGTCAATGTTACGACCACTATACATGACAGTAGCAATACGCACAATTTTCTCTTTTACAAAAGGAATATATAGAATAACGAAGTTATCTACAGGAAGAACTCTTATGCCTCTACTGTGCCATGGTTCATCCTCATAACGGCGGTATCGTTGAGGTAGTTCATCAAGAGATAAAATAGCATCCCATAAACGTTTGATTTGCTTTATTGCATTATCTGGTGAATTTAAATCAATTGAGATATACAAATAGATACTTCTTAAATCCTTGTCAGCTTGTTCAGTTAATTCTACATTGAATTTCATAGGTTAAAATCTTTTCGCATTTCATCAAATGCTTGCTTTGCAGGTTTTGTTTTTCCTTCTAAAATATCTGTATATCCTTTTTCTATTTTAGCATTTAATTCTTCTTTACTGAGTGCACCCATGCAAACAGGTTTTTCGTACGGTAATCGTACTTCAAAGGGAAGTCCTTTTTTTAGGACGATTTGTTTAAAAAACATATCAATTGCATTTGAAGTAGGTATGCCAAGTGCAGATAATATTGTTTCTGCCTGTTCCTTTAATACGGGGTCAATTCTTGCATAAACGCTAGCTGATTTTGCCATAACAATGCCTCCTTTTGTTGTAATCGTCTTTGTTTCCTATTTTGATTTTACAATGATGTATTGATATTCGCAATACATTTTACTGGAGAGTTGGCAATTTCCTTAATGTTTAATATTTCATTTAAAAAGAGGGCTTAACCCCTCTTATAAAACCTTCTTCATAAATATCTTATTGAATATACTTCTTGTAAATTCATCATCATTCATCTTATTCTCTAAGTATTTATTGAAGTTCTTCTCATTCTCTTTTACTTTTTCAAAATGTGGATAATTCTCTTTAATCATCTTTCTAGTAGTAGTGTAGGTACTTCCACTAAAGTTATACTGAATAGATTGTACATTATCAATTAAAGAGAAGATAGAAACAGAATTATAGATCAGGCTTTTATTGATATAAAGCCCCTCATTATGATACCAGTCTGTCGCATTGTAGTTCACAGTGAGTCTTTGATTTTTAGAATCAATTTGAAAAACATAACCGTATTCATGCAAAGGCAGACTATTTAATAAATTTCCTATATTGGAATTATTACCAATATATGGATTCTTATACTTCTTAATATTATGTATGCCACTTAACGGTCTGTTAAATACAGTTGTAGGCACAGTTTCCTCTGTATATTTCTTTGCGCTATCTACAATATAATACTCATTAGGCGTATTCTTATTAATTCTATAAACGTTATAGAATGGGTTATAGTAGGTTGTCACATTAGAAGTCTTGGTCATATAAACATAGATAGGTGGTCTATGAGAAGTTATAACACCTACATAATCCATCAACATAAATCCACATAATATTGCAACAAATAATCCACTACTTACTAATAATCTATTTCTCTTTAACTCTTTTGATAACCCATAAACAAATACTATCATACCTACAATAGAATAAATACAACACCAACTGCTTTCCTTATCTAGTACCGCAAATGCAGCATAGCATAGAAATGCTCCAAAAATCATAATACCGATAGAAATCTTTCTATGTTCTTGGGCAAGCCTATGCTTACTATAATTAATTGTATCCTTTAGGCTCTTCTCTGTTGTTGTCATGATTTTATCTTCCGTTATATATTCACCATTGAGTAGTTCATTTAAAGAAATGTCCAAAGTTTCACTTAACGGAATCAGTAAAGACAAATCAGGCATATAGTTCCCATTCTCCCAACGTGATATTGTTTTATTACTGACACCTAATATATTTCCTAGTTGTTCTTGAGTGAGACCTTTTCTTTTTCTATTCTCAGAAATGAACTTTCCTATCTTTTTTGTATCCATAACGTTTCTCCTTTCATGAAAACTATAAAATAAAGCATGAAACAACAACACCCCACAAATAGCGAATATACTACTTTTATTATATATTGTGAAGAGAACCAGGAACAATCCTGTATATACAGAGTTTTATCTGACTTGTTTATTAGCTCTATTTTCGTTAATATAGTAGATGATGAAATGAGGTATAAAAATGAGTGAACAGATACATAAAAGAAGAAAAAGATATAAGGGGACACACCCTAAAAACTTCTCAGAGAAGTATAAAGAACTTAATCCAGAATTATATCCAGAAACAATAGAAAAGGTTATTTCTAAAGGAAGTACACCAGCAGGTATGCATATTTCTATCATGGTAGATGAAATACTAGAATTCTTAGATATTCAGCCAGGACAGGTTGGTTTAGATTGTACTTTAGGCTATGGTGGACATTCTTCTAGAATGATGGAAAAACTAGAAGGACAGGGACACCTTTATGGATTAGACATCGATACTATTGAAATAGAAAAAACAACAGAGAGACTAAGAAATAAAGGTTATGGAGAAGACATCTTTACTCCTATTTTGACTAACTTTAGAAACATTGATCAAGTAAGTGAGAAGTATGAACCATTTGATTTTGTCTTGGCTGATTTAGGAGTATCTTCTATGCAGATTGATAATCCAGAAAGAGGATTCTCATATAAGAAGGATGGCCCATTGGACCTAAGACTTAACCCTAAAGCAGGTAGACCGGCTTATGAAATCTTAAAAGACTTATCAAGAGAAGAACTAGAACATATTCTTACAGAAAACTCAGATGAACCATATGCTGATATATTAGCTAAGAATATCTATTCATTCATACGTTCTGGTATGGAAGTAGAAACAACTCAACAGCTTTATAAGATCATTGATAAGACTTTAAACTTCATAACAGATAAGAATAGAAAAGATATTGTGAATAAGACAGCTGCAAGAGTATTCCAGGCATTAAGAATAGAAGTGAATCAGGAATTTGAAGTATTATATGATTTTGTAGAGAAGCTCCCTCTTATTTTAAAGCCAGGAGGAAAGGCTGCAATTCTTACATTCCATTCTGGAGAAGATAGAATTGTGAAGAAGTCTTTTAAGGAACTTAAGAACCTTGGTATTTATGAAGATGTATGTAGAAATGTGATTAGACCTTCTAAGGAAGAATGTCATCGTAATTCACGTGCTAAGTCTACTAAGATGAGATGGGCTATTAAAGCAAAATAGAATACTTGAATATCAGATATACAAGTGTTATACTTTATTTGCAAATCTGAGAACAATTGCATCAAACGAAAAGGTAAGGATCTGCCAATCCTTACCTTTTCTAACTTTTAGAGTGGTTTAACACTAGGCTAGTTATCGCTTAAATCTTCTGTCTAACCATTTGCATATGTAATAGACTAATACACCTGCCACGACAGATACTACTAATTCTGAGAACAACTGACATCACCTCCTTTCAAGGAGGACGATAACAAAGATATTATATCAAATTGCGTTGTTGAAAGGCAGAGTATCATCATAATTCACGTGCAAAGTCTACTAAGATGAGATGGGCTATTAAAGTAAAATAGAATACTTGAATATTGGCTATACAATCATTAAAACGAAAAGGTAAGGATCTGGTCATCCTTACCTTTTTCTGTGCTTTGTTATTATTCAAGTTCTTTCAACATTTTTGCATATTCTATACATATTGTATCTGCAATCGCCATAAGTGAATAAGGGTGAGTTGCATAATCACCTCTGCTATCATAGCGTATATATTGATCTATAAAAGGATAATCTAATTCTTTATTAGAGGTGATTAAACATATCTTAGGTTTATGACTCTGTTTCTTAAAAGGTTTTGCACGTGGGAAAATACGATCAAAATAAGTGCCAGAATCAGAGAACAAGATAATTAAAGTCTTTTCATCCGCATTTGTAATATATTCAGCCTGATCAGCTACTTTAATGGCAGTAAATACAGGTTTAGCACTTGTTTGTAAATCATATTGCAAGTTCAATGCAACATTTTCAGAATGCATATAACCAAATGCAGCTACCTTTTGATACTCATAAATATCATCGACTAAATCTTTAATATCATCTTCAATAGAACTCTTTTCCAACATCTCTAGATTCTCAATTACACTTCTTACATAAGAAGTAAAAATAGAATCTTCATTACGTCCTTCATAGTTAAACTTATTAGAAAATTTGATTTTTTCTACTGAAAACTTCGCAACCTGATTTTTCAACTGATTAAAATCCCTTAAACCTATATCTCTGCAGAATCTAGAGATACTAGAATTAGACACATAACAAGCTTTCGCAAGTTCAGTTAGAGTATAGTCTTCTAAATCACGAATATTCTCTATCATAAATTTCGCAATCTTATAATTATTAGAGCCTTTAGGTTCACCGTTTAATGTAGATAATAAAATAATAATTAAGTTAAACATGTACTCACCGTCCTGGGTATAATATACCTTATTATACCATAGGACAGTTACTTATTGCTTGATAATTATAGTATGTGAAACTAAATCATGAAAACAACGTGTATCTTTTTGGAAATAAGCATATCCAATAGAAACAAGTGTCAATGCATAAGCAACATAAGTTAAAGGATTTACAATAGAAGTGAACTGTAAAAGAGAGGCAATCTTTCTTAAATAAGAAGGAATAATAGTAATACCACCTTCAAGAAGAGTAGCACCGAGTAATTCTCTTAACATCATGTTCTTCATAGTTACATCTTTATGATCATAATCAATGACTTTGATCTTACATATCTTCTTACCTGGAGTCTGTCCTTTCCAAATATAAAGAGGAATGAATACATAATAAAGAACTCCAATAGTAATTGCGATTAAACATACAATGAGTGCAGTGTTAAAACCATAAGAAGTTAACTCAAACATCTCTGGTTTAAACTGACTATCTTTTCTTAAAAAGAATGTGATAGGAATAGAAGCCAGCATATTAGTAATATACCAGTCAATTATTAATGCGACTGTTCTTCTTAATCTTAACTCTACAATATCCATCTTACTCATATATAAGACCTCCTGTTTATTCAAGTATATCAATTCATAATTGATCAGTAATCTCGTTTCCAATTCTTGGAAAACCTTTCCGGAATATAAAAAAAGAAAGTTCCGAAGAACTTTCTATAAAGACTTATAGTCTTTTGTAATCGTCCATGTTTAATTCAGAAGCTGCATCTTTATCACAGATTAATGTCATATTAGGATGAAGCTTTAAAACAGTAGATGGTAATTCATCTGTAATAGTTGAATCAAGAACCTGTTTTAAGATACCTGCTTTTTCCTTACCATTTACAATCATCACTAAGTGTTTAACCTTCATTAAGCTCTTAGGACCCATTGTAAGAGAGAAAGGAAGATTTTCTCTTTTTGGGTAATCAGGGTTTGCTTTATTCTTAGTAGCACGATCCATTGCATAAGAATATGAATCCATTGGTGTACATCTAGGACAGTTACTACAGAAATGACCATCATAACCAAGACCAATAACCATGACATCAATACCACCTGCACGGCTGATTTCTTCATCGTATGTTTCCCAGTTTTCCATAGTCATATCATGAATTCTTTCTTCAGGAATATGTGCTTCTTTAAAGAATAATTCCTGCATTTCTTCCCAGTTAGGACCATAAGGCTTACCATCCATATATGGTGCTTCATCGAATAAATAATACTCGATATCCTTGAACTTTTCCTGATCTCTTACTTCTGGAGCTAACATCTTGTAAAGTTCAATAGGACTTCTACCTGATGTAAGAGAAATATTCACTCTCTTATCCTGCATCATAGCACCAAGTAAGATGTGCAATGCACTTTCACTCATTTTCTGAGTGTTTTCTTCAACGATTAATTTCATAACAAATTCCTCCTGTATTTTACAAGAAGATAAAACTCACACACTTCCAATTATAATTATTAAACGTCTTATGTCAACCTATAAAAAATAAAAATATGTAGTATATATCAATGGAATTTGAGTTGCATATTATACTTGTGGAGAGTAATTACGCAAGTGATTTCCATGATTTGGAAAGTTCTTCTATCATATGGAAAGGTGTTTTATTTATTGGAAAATCAGAGATTTTTCTAGTTTATGCAAGATATAATGTATTCAACGAGAAGGGAGGACTCGATATGAATTTCATGGAAAAATTCAATGAACTTGCGAATCGCACATTAGTGCCTATTGCAGATAAGTTAGCTAACCAAAGACATCTTGCTGCAATTCGTGATGGAATGGTTGTTGCTATTCCATTATCAATCATGGGAGGTGCTTGCTTAATTGTATCAACACCACCATTCAAACCTGAAACTCTACCAAACTGGGGTTTCATCACTACCATGCTTACAGGCTGGTACAACTGGGCTCAGGCCAATAAAGCTGCATTATTATTACCATATAATATGACAATGGCTTTAATGGGACTATTTATTGCTTTCTCTATTTCTTATCATTTAGCTAAGAAATACAAATTGCCAGGCTTAAATGCAGCTGTTGTTTCTACTGCAGTATTCTTAATCGTATCTGCACCAACTACTTCCGCTGTCCCAGCTAATCTCATTACTGATGGTAAATCAGCCACAGATCTACTTGCACTTGCAGGAAGTTATCTACCAACAACTTACCTGGATGCAAAGGGTATCTTTACAGCTATCATCGTTTCTATCGGATGTGTAGAAATCATGAACTTCTTATTTAAGAAAAATGTTCGTATTAAGATGCCTGAAGGTGTTCCACCTGCAATTAGTTCATCATTCGATGCTATTTTACCACTCTTTATCTGTGTTATCGTATTCTATGCATTATCATTATTTGTACAGAACATCAGTGGTCAGTTATTACCAAGCATGATCATGACAGTACTTGCACCTGCAGTATCTGGTCTAGATTCATTAGTAGGTATCTGCTTAATTACTATTATTGCTCAGACATTCTGGTTCTTTGGTTTACATGGTGCAAGTATCACTCAGCCAATCAGATTACCATTCATGCAGATGTATTTAATTACTAATATCGCAGCATATAGTGCTGGTAAACCATTAGTACACTTCTTCACTCAGCCATTCTGGTCATATATTATCGCATTAGGTGGCGGAGGTGCTACTTTAGGATTATGTATTCTATTAGTTAGATCTAAATCAGTTGAATTACGTACTTTAGGTAAGCTTTCAATTGGTCCAGCATTCTTCAATATCAATGAACCAATCATCTTTGGTTTACCAATGGTATTAAATCCAATTATGATGATTCCATTTATTTTTGTGCCAGTTGTTAACTCAATTATTGCCTATACATGTATGGCATTAAATATCGTTGGAAAGGGTGTTATTGAGACACCATGGACTACACCAGCTCCACTTGGTGCAGCATTAGGATGTATGGATATAAAAGCAGGTATCATGGTTATAGGGCTAATCATTCTAGATATGGCGCTTTACTATCCATTCGTTAAATTATTAGAAAAACAAAAATTAGAAGAAGAAAATTCAAAATAATTAAAACAAGAAATAAAACTCACACACACATAAAATTGAATAACCTTAAATATTTTGTATATGACTGCTGACCCTTAACAGCAGTCTTTTTAATTTGTGCTGAACCTTGTATACTAGATATAAGGAGAATTATATGAGAAAAGAAGAACTAATAGAATTATTGAAGAAAGATGTAGTCCCTGCATTAGGATGTACAGAACCAGTTTGTGTCGCATTATGTGCAGCTTATGCTTCAAAACAGTTAAATAATCCAGTAACTCAAATAGAACTAGACGTCAATAAAGGAATATATAAGAATGGCATGTCTGCAGGTATACCACATTGTAATCATGTAGGTTTAGAGTATACCGCTTCTATTGGGGCTTTATTAAAGAACCCAGAAAAACAGCTGACTCTATTTGAAGATATAGAGCCTGATACAATTACACAAGCTGAATTATTAGTGCCCCATGTTTCTGTCACAATTAATGATTCAGCATCTATTGATGTAAAATGTATTCTTCATACATCTAATGATACAGTGACATGTATCATTAAAGATGCACATACAAATATAGTTTATCTAGAGAAGAATGGCGTTGTATTAGAAGAGAAAACAACTAAACAAACGACTCATACTTCCACTGTGATTGATGAACTTAAAGAAATGAGAATATCAGAAATACGTTCTTTGGTAGACTCAATGACAGTGGGTGAATTAGTATTCCTGTTAGAGGGCATAAAAATGAATGAACAGTTATCAGAATATAAAGGAACAACACATTTGAGTGATTCATTCAATCATTCATTATTCTCTGAAGATTTGTTTACCAGAATAATAAAGAAAGTCACTGCAGCTGCTGAAAATAGACTAGATGGCTGTCCACTTCTTGCAATGAGCAGCTCTGGTGCAGGAACTAAAGGACTTGTTGTTTCTATCCCAGTTAATGAAGTGGCAGAAGAATTACATGTATCTTTAGAAAAGAAACTTAAAGCACTTGCACTTACACATCTGGTAAATAGATATATTAATGCGCATATTGGAAAATTATCACCTATGTGTACATGTGTGATGGCGTCTTCTACAGCAGCTTCTGTAGGCATTGCTTATCTCTTAGATGCATTAGATGAGCAGATAGGGTATTGTATACGTAATATGGCAGGAACTGTGACTGGTATGATCTGTGATGGTGGAAAGGTAGGCTGTGCATTGAAGGTTTCTACAGGTTCCTCAGCTGCACTTATGTGTGCAACTACTGCAGTTAATAATGCAGTATTAAGAGAAAGTGATGGAATTTGTGCATCAACACCTGAACAATGTATTCAAAATATGGCACGTATTGGAAAGAATGGAATGATTAAAGTAGATGAAGAAATCATCTCAATTATGAAAAGTAAAGGGTAGTCAACAGTAAGAAGGTGGTCCAAGGGTCATCTTCTTTTTACATATAATGATATGTTTTTATGATTACAGTGAATAAAACGTATGGCCATATGAAATTGAAATTATCACCTATATATCAGCATAAAATGAAGGTATAAAACGTATTATTATTACTCAAAAACATTATAGTGGGAACATTTCCCACATTTTTGACACCTATTCCAAGTGTTTGTGCCCCGTCCCATAAGGAGCCTGAAATATTGAAAGTGTTTGCGGAGTTGGGTAAACTAGGACTCGTCAAAACAAATGAAAGCAATTTCAAGGAGGAAACAGAAATGAGTTTAGTATTAGCAAGAATCGACCAGAGATTAATTCATGGTATTGTTGTTACACAGTGGGCAGGTGCAACACAGGCAAAAAGATTAATGGTAGTCGATGATGAAGTAAGTAAGGATGAAGTTCAAAAATCAGCTATGAGAATGAGTAAGCCAGTGGGGACTGGTATGTCAATCATTGATACAGAAACAGCTATTAAGAACTTCAACGCAGGAAAGTATGATAGCCATAATGTATTCATGATTGTCAGAGAACCATCTACATTAGTTAAGTTGGCTGAAGGTGGCGTTAAGATTCCTAAAGTAAATATTGGTATTATCTTCGATGGGGAAGGTAAGACAACAGTGAAGAAAATGGTTTCAGTCAATGAAGAAGAAGTGAATGATTTAAAGAAATTACAGTCTATGGGTATTCCAGTGACATTCCACTTCGTACCAAGCGAAGCAGAAGAACCACTAGAAACATATATTAAATAATCAAGGGGGATAAGAAGTATGCAGGTTATTCAAGGAGTATTAATCGTATTATTATCAATGTGGATGGTCTTAGACCAGCAGGGTATTGTTATTACAACATGGTTCCCAATCATGGTTGCATTCTTTGCAGGATTGATTATGGGAGATATGAAGACTGCCATGATTATTGGTGGTACATTCCAGTTAATGAACTTAGGTGTTGCTAATATTGGTGGTTCATCAGTGCCTAACTGGGGTCTTGCAACAGTAGTTGGGATCTATGTAGCATGTAGAACTACAAATGATGTAGCTCAGGCAAAAGCAGTTGCCTTAGCAGTAGGTGTACCAGTTGGTATGCTTGGTATTCAGTTAGATGTATTCGCAAAACTATTAAATACTTATGTGACACATGCTGCACAGAAAGCATGTAATGAAAAGAAGTTTGGTAAGATGAATAGAATTCTTTGGATTGGTCCAATGATCTTCGCTTTATCTACAGGTTTACCAACAGCTTTATGTGTATTATTTGGTGATGCAATCGTTAATGTTATCTTAAAATCAGTTCCAGTATGGTTCACAAATGGTCTATCTATCGCAGGAAATATGTTACCTGTTGTAGGTATCGCATTATTATTACAGGTTATGCCTGCTAAGAAGTACTTATCTATGTTGATGATTGGATTTGTCTTCTCAGCTTACTTAAATGTACCTATGTTAGGTGTTTCTATTATTGGTCTTGCTATTGCTTACTATTTCTTTACAACACAGGTCAATAAAACACCAGCAGTCGCAGCAGCAGACGCTGCAGTAATCAATGAAGGAGATGATTGGGATGAATAAAGAAACACAGACAACAGAAGTTGTTACAAAGAAAGATCTTACAAAAGCCGCAGTACGTTACATGTTTATGGCATGTAATACATATAACTATGAAAACCACCAGGGTCCAGCTGTTGTATATGGATTAGAAAAGGTTTTAAGAAAGATTCATAAGAATAATGATGATGACTATGTTGCATCATTAAATAATCACTTTAAATATTTCAATACGACAACTTGGATGGCTAACATCTTACTTGGTGCAAGTGTAGCTATGGAAGAAAAAGATGGTGTCAAAGCATTAGATACAGTACAGAACTTTAAGACAGGTATGATGGGTCCTCTTGCAGGTATCGGTGATACATTGATTTGGGTACTATATCCAACAATCATGGGTTCTATTGCAGCTTATATGGGACTTGAAGGTAACCCTACAGGTGCACTCATCTGGATGTTACTAAACGTAATTTTCTTCTTCTTTAGAATTAAGTTATTCCATTTAGGCTATGATTCAGGTTTAAAGCTTATTACTACATTAGGGGATAAGTTATCAGTCTTCACTGAAGCAGCATCTATCATGGGTTTAACAGTTATTGGGGCATTAATCCCTTCAGTTGTTAAGATGTCATTAGGTCTTGTCTTTAAATCAGGTAAAGTAAAACTTGCTATTCAAACAGGTGTCTTAGATAAGATCATGCCTGCTTTATTACCAGTTGCACTTACATTTATCGTTTATAAATTACTTGCATCTAAGAAACTTACTGTTATCCAGGTAATCTTCTTAATTATCATTCTTGCATTAGTTTGCTCATTCTTTGGAATTCTAGCAATCTAATAAAAATCGGGGGAAATGTCTATGAGAAAAATCGTTTTAGCGAGTCATCATTTACTTGCTGATGGACTAAAAGATACAATTCAGTATGTTATGCCGACTTTAACTGATATTCAGTCAGTGAGTGCCTATATGGATAATGTGCCTGTGGATAAGCAGTTAAAAGAAGCACTTGGTGAAATCAATGAAGATGATGAATACATCATCTTCACTGATATGCTTGGGGGTAGTGTGAATCAGGAAGCAGTCAAATACTTACAGTATCCTAATGTATATATCATTACAGGAATGAATCTACCTATCGTATTAAGTGTCTGCTTATCATTATCTAACTGTGATAAGGTAAACGAGGATATCATTAGAAATGCGATTGATGATGCCAAGTCACAGATTGTATATGTAAATGATGTTATGAAGAATATGGGGGTTGATGAAGATGATGAATAAAGATTGGTGGAAAAGTAGTGTAGTTTATCAGGTTTATCCACAAAGTTTTAATGATACCAACAATGATGGGGTTGGTGATTTAAAAGGTATTACTGAAAAGCTTCCTTATTTATCTAAATTAGGTATTGATGTCATCTGGTTAAATCCTATCTATGAATCACCATTAGTAGATAATGGTTATGATATTGCGAACTATAGAAAGATCAATCCAATGTATGGCACAATGGAAGACTTTGATGAATTATTAGAAACAGCACATAGTATGAATATTAAGATTATTATGGATTTAGTAGTGAATCATACAAGTGACCAGCATGAATGGTTCTTAAAGTCTAAGTCTTCTAAGGATAAGGAATATTCTGATTTCTATATCTGGAAGGATCCTAAAGAAGACGGCAGTGAACCAACAAACTGGGGTGCTACTTTTGGTGGTGCTGCATGGACTTATGTACCTGAAAGAAAACAATATTATCTTCATTGTTTTGCGCCAGGACAGCCTGACTTAAACTGGGAAAATCCTAAAGTAAGAGAAGCTGTTTATAATGAAATGCGATTCTGGTTAGATAAAGGTATTGATGGTTATAGAATGGATGTTATTTCTTTATTAAGTAAGAGACAGGACTTCCCAGATGCCTTGCCAGGAGAATATGATTATGCAAAGTCATATTATAAAGGCGCTTCTAATGGACCTCGTATTCATGAATTCCTACAGGAAATGAATAGAGAAGTCTTATCACACTATGATGTGATGACAGTAGGAGAAACAGCTAATACAAATGTTCAGCAGGGTAAACTTTATACAGATCCTTCTAGACATGAATTAAACATGGTATTCCAGTTTGATCATATGCATTTAGATTATGGTAAGTACGGTAAGTTCTCTGATGTAAAGTTTAAACTCAGTGATTTAAAGAAGAGCTTATCAACATGGATCAATGATTTAGGTGATGGATGGAATTCACTTTATTGGAATAACCATGATCAGCCTAGAAATGTGACTCGTTTTGGTGATGATGGAGTGTATCGTGTTGAATCTGCTAAAATGTTAGCTACTCTTCTACATATGATGAAGGGAACACCTTATGTCTTCCAGGGGGATGAATTAGGTATGAAAGATGTACCTTTTACATCACTTGATCAATATAAAGATATTGAAACACTCTTTATGTGTCAGAAGATGAAGGATGAAGGTGAAGATGAAGAAACAATTAAGAAATATGCTTATTTGAGTTCAAGAGATAATGCAAGAACACCTTTCCCATGGAATGGTGAAGAAGGTTCAGGATTCTCTGATGCAAAGCCTTGGATTGATTATTCACCGGATAACAAGTTCATCAATGCAGAAGATGAATTAAAAGATCCAAATTCTGTCTTCTATTTTTATCAGAAGTTAATTCGTTTAAGAAAAGAAAATCCTATAATTGTCCATGGATCTTATAAACTATTGGACGAAAATGATTCAGATATCTTCTCATATGAAAGAGAATATGAAGGCAAGAAGTTACTTGTAGTATGTTCTTTCGCAAAAGAGAAGGTAAGATATACATTACCTGATGACTATAAGGATGCGGAAATTCTTATTGGAAATTATGAGAATGTATTGAAAACAAGTGATAAAAATATTATTCTAAATCCATATCAAGCAGTAGTTTATCTAACAAAGGGGTAATGAGATATGGACTTTGACACACAAGCAGGACTTATTTATTCAACATTGAGTGATAACGAAAAAGATATGATTCAATACATCAGAAATCATAAAGCAGATGTTGTAGACATGCCTATTAATGAACTTGCGAAGGTTCTGCTTTCGTCAAAGAGTTCTGTATTACGCCTCGCACAAAAACTAGGCTATACAGGATATTCAGAATTAAAGTATTCTTTAAAGAAGGATATAGTAAAGAAAGCAGTTGTTCCTACAGATCTGGTTGAGAAATTCAGAAAAGAAATTGATAAAACATTTGAGTATGCGTCTCAAGTAAACTTTGCGTCATTAATCTCCGAAATCCATAAAGCACGACAAGTTATTCTATATGCGACTGGTTTTACTCAGAATAACTATACAAAACAATTCTCTAGTGAGTTATTTATGGCCGGTCGTTCGAATTATATTGTATCTGGTGAAGCGAATTTTGAAATCATCTCACACTCCCTTACAAGTGATGATTTTGTGATTATTATCTCTTTATCAGGTAATACACCGGGTATCAGAACAGTAGTCAATGAATTGAATATGAAGGATATACCTATTCTTTCTATTACTGAGCTAGGAAAGAATTTCCTTGTAGAAAATTCAGATTATCAGCTTTACTATAATACAACAGAATTTCCAATCGAAGATGAACATATTATTTCTATGAATGCAGTAGGAATTATTCTTACTATTCTTGCAAGAAAGTATCAGGAATTTGCTTTCTTTGATGAATAGAGTCAGACTTGACGGTCTGACTTTTTGTGCGCTTATAGACTTTACGAATATATGTGTTAAATCAAGGTTAAATCTTATTCCGAAAAAATGAAAATAATTCATTTTTTCGGAATAAGAAGGTATAATATATATGGGTGAATGAAATGAAACTTTTAGAAAGAAACTATTTAACAAAAATTATTAATGTAATTGGAACTCCCGATATTAAAGTGATTACGGGTATTAGAAGATCTGGAAAATCATGTCTGTTACTACAATTTATGGAATATATAAATCAAACTGATAAAGACGCGAATATTATTTTTGTTGATTTCAATTCTTTAAGTGCAGAGCCGTATTTAGAATACCATGCATTAAATAATTATATAGAAGGTCAATATAAATCTAACAAGAATAATTATGTATGTATAGATGAAGTTCAAATGTGCAGTGGCTTTGAGAAAGTCGTAAATAGTCTACATAGTAGTATGAAATATGATATTTATATTACTGGTTCGAATGCATTTCTATTAAGTAGTGATTTGGCTACTTTATTTACCGGTAGAACGTATGAAATAGAAATATTTCCTTTTTCTTATAAAGAATGTCTAAAATATTATGCTGGGCAGTATTCACTTGATAGATACGTGAGAGAAGGTGGAATGCCTGGAACTTTGCTTTATCGTGAAAAAGATGATAAGTATAAATACATACGAGATGTTTTTGAGACGCTTATTATAAGGGACATAACTAATAAATATTCGATGAGAAACAAAGAAGTTATTCATGATTTAGCGTACTTTATGATGGATAACATTAGTTCTTTGACATCAGCTAATAATATATCTAAATCATTAGCAAATGCTAATATTAAAATAACAGATAAGACTATAAAATTGTATATGCAATATTTGAAAGATTCATACTTGTTTTATAAAGTTAGAAGGTATGATATAAAAGGGAAAAAATATTTGGCAACAAATGATAAGTATTATTTGTCTGACCATTCTTTCAGATATGCTATTATAGGAACAAAAAACATGGACTATGGCAGAGTATATGAAAATATCGTTGCGATTGAATTGCTTAGAAGAGGGTATGAAGTTTATGTTGGTAAACTTTATAGAAAAGAAGTTGATTTTGTGGCTATAAAACAAAATGAGAAGATTTATTTTCAAGTAAGTGATGATATTTCGAATCAGAAAACTTTCGATAGAGAAGTTACTTCACTATTAGAAATACAAGATGCATATCCTAAAATCTTATTGGCTAACACACATCATGATGAATATCAGTATGAAGGTGTAAAAATAATTGATATTGAAGAATGGTTGAAATTGTAAATATAAATGATTTGAATGCAGATAAGATAATAAATAAACGTTTTACTTTATGCTTGTGAATCCTTCTAGCCTATGGGAGGCTGTAACGGGTAAATAACTCATTATAGTTTCATAAACAGTAAAAGGCGTTTCACTTAATGTGAATCGCCTTTATTCATTTCCTTTACACTCTGTCTTTTACGTATTGTGAATGGCACAATTGAGCGTGTCGCAAACATGGTAGGTGTTTCTATATGTTTAATAAGCTGGACTACTGCTTCCATGCCTAACTGATTTGGGCTTACATCAATAGAAGTCAGTGGTGGTTCTGAGAAACGTGCAAAGATAGAATTATTAAAGCTCACAATAGAAATATCATCAGGTACTTTCTTTCCTACTTCAGTAATTAGTCTAACCATAATGACTGCATAAATATCATCACATACCACAAAGGCGCTCGGACAGTCATCACTTCTTAATAATTGAAGTATTTCATTGGGGTTATAAGAATAGCTTGAAGAAAGATTCTTAATATAGTCTTCCTTTATTTCATAGCCTGCTTCGGATAAAGCTTGTATATAACCAAGACGTCGATCTATAGAATACTGTACATCTTTTTTTTCACCAATATAACCAATCTTTTGATGTCCTTTTTTTAATAAGTATTTCACTGCCTCATAGCCTGCCTGGATATTATCTGTATCTACACTGACTGATGTAATGGAATTCATTGGTGGTTTACCAATCATAATATAAGGAATCATACGTTCTCTTAAATAGTCTGTCACAGAAGATTCAATTTTCGTATTTAGGAAGATATATCCTTCACAATCCGCAATTTCCATACTTGTCTTCATTTCTCTCGTATCGGCACCGGTAATAATATGAAGACTATAACGCCCTTTATTACACATATAACTAATACCTCTTACTATTTCTAGATAGAATGGATTCTCATAGACATCTACCATAGAACGTGGAAAGACGACACCAACATCATGTTTCTTAATATGTGATTTATCATATACATAACCGAGTTCATCCATTACTTTACGTACTTTTTCTTTCGTTTCTTCACTAATTGAATAATGATTATTAATTGTACGAGATACAGTAGATGGAGATACCCCTGCTTTTTTCGCAATGTCTTTAATTGTGATACTCATTTAAATCACCTCACTTTTATTATACTCATTATTGCTGAGTTGCGCTATAGTTGCGCAAATAATTGCATAATATATGCGTAAATACCCTATTTTGTTGCATAATTCCTATTGTGTAAGTGTTTACAATCATTAAAATGGAATTTGTAAGAAAAAGGGAGTAAGACATAACCTTATTAGAAGGAGGAAAGAATATGAGTAAGGGAAAAGTTTTATGTATGCCCCTCAAGGGTAAAGTAGTACCAATTACTGATGTCCCAGATTCTGTATTTTCAGAAAAAATGATGGGAGACGGATGTGCTATCATTCCAGAAGATGGAAAAGTATATGCACCAGACAACTGTGTAGTAAAAATGGTTGCACCTACTAAACATGCAGTTGGTCTTGTGACAGATGATGGTATTGAAATCTTAATCCATTTTGGATTAGATACAGTTCAGTATCAGGGTGAAGGTTTTACTTGGCATGTAAAAGAAGGACAGACAGTTGAAAAAGGAGATTTATTGTTTGAAGGAGATTTAGAGTTCTTTAAATCTAAAGGTGTCAATACAATGACTCCATTCGTATTTACTAAAGAAGATGATCTTAAAGGTAAGAAAATTGTTTTAAAGAAAGGTGCTCATAATGTAAAGGATGAAATGCTTGTTCTTGAAGATGTAGCAGCTCCTAAAGCAGCACCTGAAAAGAAGAAAAAAGGAATTAACTTCGACTTCTTACAGAAGTTAGGTAAAGCCTTAATGACAGTTATTGCAGTAATGCCCGCTGCTGGTTTAATGATTTCATTAGGTAAAGTATTCCAGATGTTTGGTGCAGATGTCGCATTTGTGATGACTATTGGTTCTGTAATGGAACAGATTGGTTGGGCAGTTATCAACAACCTACATATCTTATTCGCAGCTGCCATTGGTGGTAACTGGGCTAAAGATCGTGCCGGAGGTGCATTCGCAGCCGTTATCGCATTTATCTTAATCAATAACATCACAGGTACTATCTTTGGTGTTACAGCCGATATGGTCAATAGTACTAAAGTGATTTATACGCATACATTATTTGGTGCAAAGATTCCAGTTGCTAACTATTTCACAACAGTTCTTGGTTCTGCAGCACTAAATATGGGTGTCTTTGTAGGTATTATTGCTGGTTTCGTTGGTGGTATTGTTTACAACAAATACTATAACTTCCGTAAATTACCTGATTGCTTATCATTCTTCAATGGTAAACGTTTCGTTCCATTAATGGTTATTGTTCATTCAGTTGTTATTGCAGTTGTAATGTCAATTGTATGGCCATTTGTTCAGGGTGGTATCAATAGCTTTGGTGTTTGGCTTGCAAACTCAAGTAAAACAGCGCCAATCATCGCACCATTCTTATATGGTATGTTAGAACGTCTATTATTACCATTTGGTTTACATCATATGTTAACTATTCCAGTTAACTACACTTCATTTGGTGGTACATACACTATCATGACTGGTTTACAGAAGGGTACAAAAGTATTTGGTCAGGATCCATTATGGTTAGCTTGGGTTACAGACTTAATTAATTTAAAGAAAGCTGGAAATATGACAGCTTATACTCACTTATTAACAACAGTTACACCGGCTCGTTTCAAAGTAGGTCAGATGATTGGTGCAACTGGTCTATTAGCTGGTTTCGCTTATGCAATGTATAAGAATGTCGATAAAGATAAACAGCCTAAATATAAATCAATGTTTATTTCTACATTCATTGCAACTTTCTTAACAGGTGTTACAGAACCTCTAGAATTCATGTTTATGTTCGCAACAGTTCCACTATATGGTGTTTATGCAGTACTTCAAGGTTTAGCTTTCGCAGCAGCTGATATTGTTCATTTAAGAGTTCATTCATTTGGTAATATCGAATTCTTAACTCGTGTTCCTATGGCAGTTCAAGCAGGATTACTTGGTGATGTTATTAATTTCGTTATTGCTTGTGTTGTATTCGCAGTAGTTGGTTATTTCGTTGCAAACTTCATGATCAAGAAGTTTAACTTTGCGACACCAGGTAGACTTGGTAACTATGATGATATGGAAAGTGATGAAGCTTCTACAGCACATGAGGGTAGTGCTCAGGTTGAAGCAATCATCAACTTACTTGGTGGTAGAGATAATATTCAGTTAGTTGATGCATGTATGACTCGTTTAAGAGTAACAGTTAATGATGTTAATAAAGTTGCTGATGTTGATGCTTGGAAGAAGGAAGGCGCAAAGGGTCTCCTTAAGAAGGATAACGGTGTTCAGGCAGTTTATGGACCTAAAGCCGATGTTCTTAAGTCAGATATCAATGACGCCTTAGGTAAATAAATATGAAGCTTATGACACTTAACACACATTCACTAAGTGAAAGTGATGAAAAGAATAAGCTCCAGACAATTGCGAATTTTATTCTAAATCATGATGTTGATGTCATTTGTTTACAAGAAGTCAATCAAAGTATGACTGCAAAAAGTGTTTCTACCGACAGATCTTATGTCGGTAGAGACATTATTAAAGAAGACAATTATGCACTTGGATTAAGCCAATTACTTGGTGATCAATACAATTGGAACTATATACCAGTTAAAGTAGGTTATGGCAAGTTTGATGAAGGTGTAGCCATCTTTTCTAAGTACCCAATTGTGAATAGTGAAAATACTTTATTGACGCAAACCAATGATTATACGTTCTGGAAGAAACGTAATTCTCTTGGAGTAGAAATAGTAAAAGAAAACACACATTTCTGGGTTTATACAGCCCATTTAGGATGGTGGAATGATGATGAGGAACCTTTCATCAACCAATGGCATAAGCTCAATGTTGTGGCAAATAAAGAAGTCCCTGTTTACTTAGCAGGAGATTTCAATGCACCTGATATTATTCCAAACCAAAGTTATGAGACTATTAAAGAAGATGGATGGTTTGATACACGTGACGAGGCTGATGATGTCCAAGGTCGTTTTACTGCTCAAGGTAAAATAGACGGATGGGATGAGGCAGTGGATGGTATGCGTATTGATTATATCTGGTGTAATAAAAAAGAACATGTAAAAAGCCATCATGTTGTATTTGATGGTACACATGAAGATGTAGTTTCTGATCATTTTGGACTATTTATGGAGGATAGTTTATGAGAAAAAGTGGTGTGTTATTATCCGTATCATCTTTACCTAGTAAGTATGGTATTGGTTGTTTTGATGAAGCTGCTTATAAGTTTGTGGATGATCTAGTAGAAGCTAAACAAACATATTGGCAGATTCTTCCTTTAGGTATTACTGGTTATGGTGATTCACCTTATCAGTCATTCTCTACTTTTGCAGGTAATCCATATTTTATTTCTTTAGATGAGTTTGTGAAATGTGGTTATTTAAAGGAAGAAGATCTACCAGAGGCAGATATAAACAGTGATTATGTTGATTATTCTTATCTCTATGAAAATAGATATGCATTATTAAAGAAAGCATATGAGAATTCACATATTACTGATAATGAAGATTTTAAAGCTTACTGTAAGGACAATGCATGGTGGCTAGAAGATTATGCATTATTTATGGCCATTAAGGCGTCCTATGATAATCAGGGCTGGGAAAACTGGCCTTTAGAATTACGTTTAAGAAATGATGCGTCCCTTACCGAAAAACGTAATGAATTAAGTGATGACATTAATTACCATAAGTTCTTACAGTACTATGTATGGAAACAATGGTATGCATTAAAGGATTATGCGAATAGTAAAGGGGTAGAAATCATTGGTGATATTCCTATCTATGTCGCATATGATTCATCTGATGTATGGGGACAGCCAGAATTATTCCAGCTAGATCCTGAAGTAAAACCAACTGCAGTTGCAGGTGTACCACCTGATGGTTTCTCTGCTGATGGACAGCTTTGGGGTAATCCACTTTATGACTGGAAGAAACATAAAGAAACTGGTTATGCATGGTGGATTCAGAGAATTGCATATTGTAAGAAAGCCTATGATGTTGTACGTATTGACCATTTTAGAGGTTTTGATGAATATTTCTCAATTCCTTATGGTGATACAACTGCAAGAAATGGACATTGGGAAAAAGGTCCAGGATATGACTTGTTTAAGACAGTTGAAGAGTCTTTAGGAAAACTCAATGTAATTGCAGAAGACTTAGGTTATTTGACTGATACAGTTAAACAGATGGTCGCTGATTGTGGTTATCCAGGTATGAAGGTATTTGAATTCGCATTTGATTCACGTGATTCTTCTGGTACAAGCAACTACCTCCCTCATAACTATACAGAAAATTCAGTTGTTTATACTGGAACTCATGATAATGAAACAATGATCGGATGGCTTAAAAATATTTTGCCTGAAGAAAGACAGATGTTGAAGGACTATCTACACTATGATGGTGATGATGACACTACTCTAGTAGATATGAGTATTGATTGTATTATGGCAAGTGTAAGTGATAAGTGCATTGTACCAATGCAGGATTACTTAAAGCTTGATAATACAGCACGTATGAATAAGCCTAATACTTTAGGCAATAACTGGATGTGGCGTTTAGATAAGAATGCTTTTGATGAAACATTAAAGGAACGAATGCGTGACATTACAGTAAAAACAAACCGTATTTAAAGGAGATTTTTAGAATGGATGTTAAGACGTTAATTAATACAAGAGTTCAGGAGTTATTTAATCTTTCAATAAAGGATTGTTCTAATGAACAAGCTTATATTGCATTATTAAGTGTTGTAAAAGACTTACTTGATGATAAAAAGACTATTGAAGGTGACCGTAAGGTTTATTATTTCTCTGCTGAATTCTTAATTGGTAAACTCATGAGTAATAACTTAATCAACTTAGGTATTCGTAAGGAAGTAAAGGAATTATTCAAAGAAAACGGAAAGAGTTTAGAAGAAATTGAAGAAATAGAAGCTGAACCTTCACTTGGTAATGGTGGGCTAGGCCGATTAGCTGCTTGTTTCTTAGATTCAATCGCAACTTTAGACCTACCTGGTGATGGTGTTGGTCTTAATTATCATTTAGGTTTATTCAAACAGGTATTTGAATACAACAAACAGTGCGAAACACCAAACCCTTGGATTAATGATCATTCTTGGCTCATTCCTACAAACAAACATTATACTGTAGAATTTAAGGACTTTTCTTTAAAGTCTCAATTATATGATTTAGATGTATTAGGCTATAAAGGAAATAAGAACAAATTACACTTATTTGATATTGCATCTGTTGATGAATCAATGGTACATGATGGTATCTCATTTGATAAATCAAATATTGTACGTAACTTAACTTTATTCCTTTATCCAGATGATAGTGATGAAGCAGGTCGTAAATTACGTATTTACCAGCAGTATTTCATGGTATCTAATGGGGCACAGATGATTCTTGAAGATATCAAGAGTAAAGGAATCAGCTTAACTGATTTAGATAAGCATGTATGTATCCAGATTAATGATACACATCCATCAATGGTTATCCCTGAATTGATTCGTCTTCTTATGAAAGAAGGACTTACAATGAAGCAGGCTATTGACATTACTTCTAAAACATGTGCTTATACAAACCATACTATTCTTGCAGAAGCACTTGAAAAATGGCCATTGTCTTATCTAGAAGAAATCGTGCCTCAATTAGTACCTATTATTGAAGCGTTAGATGCTGTTGCGAAAGAAAGATCTACAAACGAAAAAGTCGCAATCATTGATAATAATAAATTAGTTCATATGGCACATATGGATATCCACTTTGGTTTTTCTATCAATGGTGTAGCATCTATTCATACAGATATTTTAAAGAATACTGAATTACATGACTTCTATGAACTTTACCCAACACATTTCAACAACAAAACAAACGGTATTACATTTAGAAGATGGTTATTATCATGTAATGAAGAATTAACAGATTTGATTGATAGCTTAATTGGTGAAGGCTATAAACAAGATGCAAGTGAATTAGAAAAATTACAAAAATATTTAGATGATGAAGTAGTCCTAGATAAACTACTTACAATCAAACAGGAAAAGAAAACACAGCTTGCGAATGTAATCAAAGAAAAAGAAGGTATTGAGTTAGATTCTTCCTCTATCTTCGATGTTCAGGTTAAGAGATTACATGAATATAAACGTCAGCAGATGAATGTGTTATATATCATCTATCAGTACTTACAGATTAAAGCCGGTCATAAGCCTGCACATACTATTACATGTATCTTTGGCGCAAAAGCAGCTCCTGCTTATATCCTCGCAAAAGATATCGTTCATACACTCCTTTGTCTGCAGCAGCTTATTGACAATGATCCAGAAGTATCTCCTTATTTAAAAGTAGTCATGGTAGAAAACTATAATGTTACTTATGCAGAATCTATTATTCCTGCAGCTGATTTCTCTGAACAAATTTCTCTTGCTTCAAAAGAAGCCTCTGGTACATCAAATATGAAATTCATGTTGAACGGTGCAGTCACATTAGGTACTGACGATGGTGCCAATGTCGAGATACATGAATTTGTAGGTGATGATAATATTTATATCTTTGGCGCAAAAGCTGATACAGTTATTGATCATTATGCGAAAGGTGATTATCATCCTCAGGATATCTTAAACAATGATCCTGAATTAAGAACACTTGTTGATTTTATTGTGAGCGATGAAATGAAATCAGTCGGTGATGTGGAATCACTTGAAAGATTACATAATGATATGTCATACAAGGATTGGTTTATGGCATTACTTGATGCAAGAGACTATATTGAGACTAAAGTACGTGCTATCAACGATTATAAAGATAGAAAAGCATGGGCTAAGAAGATGTTAGTCAATATCTCTAAAGCTGGTTTCTTCTCTAGTGATAGAACTATTGCACAGTATAATGAAGATATCTGGAAATTAAAATAATCTTCTCAATCAGGGTTCTTGATGAACTCTGATTTTTTGTGCGACAGGCAGTCGCTTATATGTCATGTCAACAGGGGCATGACATTTT
>NZ_UQGV01000025.1 GCF_900540665.1 uncultured Catenibacterium sp.
TCTGCATCAAACATCTGTCTGAATGCTAAACGACCAATACGGCCAAAACCATTAATTGCAACTTTTACTGCCATAATATGACATTCCTCCTTAAATAATTTCTATTTGTATTATAATCCAGCACTTAACTAAAATCAACTATTTCACAAGTATTTATACAAAGGTAAACCCTTTCATCTCAACTTTTTTTATACTGCAGAATAAAACACAAAAATGAAGCATAAGCGTGTAAAAACTATATTAATTTATAGAAAAAAAGAATAAGGATTTCTCCTTATTCTTCTCCATAGTTATCTTCAACTAAGCCTTCGTCTTCTTCCTCAGTGTTTTCTTCTGATTCATCATCATTATAGATATCATTCATATCGATATGCACTTCTTCGAATCTATGTCTTGTTCTAAGATCCCATTTATTTTCACCAACAGTGATCATACGACCATCTAAGATCATATTTGTATAGAATAATGATTCGTTATCATCTTTCTGTCCTTCATCAAATTCTTTCTTTTCAGCAACTTCTTTCCAGATATCATAGAAGCTTAATGCCCCTGCTGATTTAGTAAGAATTTCAAATGCGATATTAACCATTGACTCTTGTCTGTAATCCATAGTAGCCTCCTACATCTTTTCTGGTGCATGAACACCAATTAAGTTTAATGCGTTCGCAAGTGTAATACGTGTTGCTTCTACAAGTGCTAAACGCTGAGATGATAATTCTTTGTTTTCTTCATCGATTACATGACAGTCACCATAGAATGAATGGAATAACTGAGCTAATCTCTGAATATAGTTTGCAATCTTATGAGGTGCTCTTGTACGAGCTGCATCATTGATTGTGTTCTTGAATTCATTAATGTGTTTTAATAATTCAACTTCTTTTGGATTATTAATCAATTCAAAGTGATCTGCAGGTTCAATATTCTTTTCTGCTGCTGATCTCATGATTGAACACATTCTTGCATGTGCATACTGTGCATAGTATACAGGGTTTTCATTTGACTCTGACTTAGCAAGACCTAAGTCAAAATCAAATGGTGTGTTCGCTGCTTTCGCTACAAAGAAATAACGAGTTGCATCTACACCAATATCATCAATAAGGTCACGAATAGTAACAGCGTTACCAGTACGTTTACTCATCTTAACAACTTCACCATTTTCAACCATTCTTACCATCTGTAAGATATCGATATTCAACTGATCCGCATCATAACCTAAAGCCTGGATAGCAGCTTTCATACGATTAATATAACCATGGTGGTCAGCACCAAGTAAATCAACTAAGTAATCATAGCCTCTATTCATCTTGCTTAAGTGATATGCGATATCTGGTGTGAAGTATGTATAGCTTCCATCAGTTTTAATAAGAACACGATCCTTATCATCACCGAAGTCAGTTGTTCTAAACCATAAGGCTCCATCCTGTTCATATGTATAGCCTTTTTCTTTTAACTTATTGATTGCAGGTTCAATCTTATTCCCTTCATATAAAGAAGTTTCAGAGAACCATACATCAAATGATACACGGAATTCCTTTAAGATATCTTTGATCTTCTGTAATTCGTGTTCAGTACCCACCTTGCGGAAATAAGCAATTGCTTCTTCTTCAGTTAACTGAGTTAAAGCATCTCCTTCTTTTTCCTTGATACTCTTTGCAATATCAATGACATCCTGTCCCATATATCCATCTTCAGGAATTGGACGTTCGATATCAAATAATGCAAGATAACGGCTGTATAGAGATAATGCAAGGTTAGTGATCTGTTTACCTGCATCATTAATATAATATTCTCTTGTTACATCATATCCTGCTTTAGTCATGATACGGCAAATAGAATCACCTACTGCAGCACCTTTTGCATGACCTAAGTGTAAGTCTCCTGTAGGGTTTGCAGAAACGAATTCTACGTTATATTTCTTTCCTTCACCGAAGTGAGTCTGTCCATAATTGTCCTTTTCTGAAAGTACTTCAGTAATTACTGAAGTAAGCACATCATTTTTCATAAAGAAGTTAATGAAACCAGGACCAGCAATTTCTACTTTTTCTACATGTGCTGCTTCCTGATCAAGTGAATCAACAATGGCTGTCGCAATTTCACGAGGATTCTTATGGAGTGTTCTTGTCAGCTGCATTGCAATGTTAGTAGAATAATCACCATGAGTAGAATCCTTAGGAATCTCAATCATGATATTTTCAGGGGTGATATCTACTGCTTCAAAGCACTTATTAACAGACTGACCAATGGCGATTTTTAGTGAGTTTTCAAGCTTATTTTCAGCCATCTTGTATTCCTCCTTTTTTATTTCATACTCTAAATAATGTATCACAAAATGTTGGACTGTCAAGAATTTTATAATAGCGGTGAGAATAATCTCAATAATCCTTCTACGAGTCCTTTAAAATGACGGCTGTCATCTATTTTTACAGGTGCACAGATCTCATTCATCTCTCTAAAATCTCTCTTAATCGCAGATAAACATTCTGCTTCATATAATAAGACATTACATTCAAAGTGTAAGTATAAAGAACGATAATCAAAGTTGATAGTTCCAACTGTCGCTGCTTTACCATCTACTAACATGACTTTTGCATGTAAGAAACCTGGTAAGTATTCATACACTTCAATACCTGCACGAATAAGATCATAATAATAAGAACGTGTAACTCTAAAGACAAGTTTCTTATCTGGTACATGAGGAACATATAATCTGATCTTGACACCATTCTTAGAAGCCAGACACAATGCCTTCAACATGACATCATCGATAATAAAATAAGGTGTCATAATATCGATACTTCTAGATGCATGTGTAATCATATTTATATAAACAGATTCCCCTACCCCTTCATCATCAAGTGGATCATCTCCATAAGGTAATACATAACCTGTATTCTTAAATGGTTCAGGATGGTAGGTATGGGGTTTGAACTGTTCTATATCTTCTCCATGGTATTCCTTATGATAAGCATAGAATGTAGAAAGGAACATAGATGTCAATGACCATACTGCTTCTCCTTCTAAACGAATACCTGTATCCTTCCAATGTCCAAAACGCATTTTACAGTTGATATACTCATCAGCTAAGTTAAACCCTCCAGAATAACCAATATAACCATCAATCACACAGATCTTACGATGGTCTCTATGGTTCTGACTTAAGGAGAAGACCGGAATAAAACGATTGAACATCACTGTTTTAATACCTGATTCTTCTAGCTTCTTCGCAAAGTGAAGAGGTACAGTCGTAAAGGAACCGAAGTCATCAAAGATAAAACGAACATCAACACCTTCCTTGACCTTCTGTTTTAAAATACACATGATGGTATCAAACATAAGACCTTTAGACACAATAAAGTATTCCATAAAGATGAAATGTTTTGCATGTAGAAGATCTTTAATCATATCCTGGTAGTTATAATCACTTAATGAATAATATTTACATTCTGTATGATTATAGATAGGGAATGATTGTCTGTTGAGATAATCTAAAGAAATAATCTTCTTATTAAGAATCTGATTTCTAATAATCGGATCCTGTTGTCTTGTTTGATTGAAATATTGTACTTCTGGCTGAATCTTTTTCTTTAACCAGCGTGAAGGTCTCTTATTACCTAATAAGAGATAGAGTAATCCACCCACATTAGGTAACAGCATGATAAAGAAGATCCATGTCATCTTATAGTTTGTATTCTCATCCTTACTAATCAAATAAAAGATCATAAATGCGGAAAGTGAGATAAATAAGAAACGAACCACACCATTAAAATCTGTAAGTATTGACGCAAAGTATAGAAGATAAATAGCCTGAATACAGATAAGCGCAATATAGATTACAATCGGACTCAATAAGAACTGAATAAAACGATAAAGATATTCAAAGAACAATGCTGTAAAACGTTTTATATATTTCATGAAGGCATTCCTTCTTCATCTATATCAGAATAATGCACCATCATATAAGCTTTTGTCACAAGATGTTCTTGATCATAGAGTTCATAAATGAACTTCATTGCACCTTCTCTATATTCTAAAGAAATCACATTTGTATGAAGTTCTACAATACCATAGGGTAATGTATATTTATTCGGTACACGCATATCCTTATTAAAATGTAATACAGATTGATCATTCACAAGATGAACATGTGTTTGATCATATTGAATACGAATAGGTTTTCCATCTACTTCAAAAGAGATATAATGAATCCCTTTGGCTTCATAATGATCCCCAACCTCTTTATATTTCACTTTTTCTTTTACTGGACCATTCACCAATAAACATTCATAAGAAATTCTTTTTTTCATCATTCTACCTCCTTAATTATATAGTAGCCTTCTGTACGATACCCATTTTCCAAGTAAAAATCAAGAGATTGTGAATAAGGAACTATCTTCACTACATGTATATGTTGTTTCTTGAAGAAATCCTCTATGGCACCTAATACCTCTTTTTCATAGAATTCTCTACGGTCATCAGGTAATAATGCAATCTCCTTCACACAGTCTTCAATAATATGTGCACATCCAATAACATGATCTTCTTGATAGAATTCTAAGAATACCCCTTCATGTGACCATTCTTTTAAAGTCTGTTCAAGAATATAATGTGTCCCCTGAGCATTCATATAGTTATTAAAATATTGATATTTAAAAGAAGAACGTCGAATTACTTGTCTTGTAGAAAAGATCTTCTGATCTTGTTTGGCTTTACCTAATAATATAGCCTGGACAATTTCTGATTCTTCTGGTAGTGAACTGATTGTTCCATCTTCCTTAAGAATCTCTACTTCATTTGCATGACTGACCTTCATACGCTTATAAGGCACCTGATTCATAATCGCATCACTTGTAACATAATAGCGAGGATCCAACCCTTCTTCTATACATATTTTTCGTGTATTTTCATAATCTTCATCACCCTTCAGGGTACGATATTTAAATAATTTTCTTTCTAATAAACGAGTAGATAAATCCTTGAGTATTGTATCCTCTTCATCCATAAAGCATCTTATATAATAAAGTAATGATGTTTCATCCAGCTTCACAAATTGTTCAGGTGTAAAGTTATCCTCTAAGAAAGGAATAAGAAGTGGAAATGAAGATTTAAAGGTATAGTTTTCTTTATAAAGATCCTTTACACGTTTCATGACACTCCCTAGAACCTGTTCATAACTTCTAGATACAGGATGATAATAAACCTGCCAGTACATATAATAACGGGCTAGAATATAATCTTCTATTGCCTGTACACCGGATAATTTAAAGACAATACGATCATCTACAATACGCATAGTACGCAGTATTCTTGATAAATCAAACTGTCCATAAGTCACACCACAGTTATAAGAATCACGTAGAAGGTAATCCATACGATCAGCATCCACCTGACTAGAGATCATCTGCACTAACATTGGTTTATCGGCTTTCTTTTCTATAATACTCGCCACATCTTCAGGTAAACGAGGATCTATTTGTGTTAGTACTTCATGAACTTCTGTATGTCCTCTAATAAGTGCTGTAGTCATCTTTTCATGATTATATTGGAAAATGCCTTCAAATGAATGAGAGAAAGGACCATGTCCTAAATCATGTAATAAAGCAGCACATAATACAGTCAATCGTTCATAGTCGGTTAAGTGTTTTTTGACTTGTTCAAGTTCTGTCATTTGGCGTGTTATTTCATAAACACCTAAGGAATGCACAAAACGTGAATGTTCTGCACTAGGAAATACCATGGATGTACCCCCTAGCTGTTTAATACGTCTTAAACGCTGAAACTCTTTTGTATTAATAAGCTTCCAGATAGGCATATATTCAACACGTATATAATCATGGACTACATCTCTAAATACTTTAGTATCAAACAAACGATAGTCTTCTAAATGCATGGTATCACCTTCCTTATGGAGATTATTTTATCATTTTTGAGAGATATTTGCGAATGATATAGGTTATAATAGATGTGGAGGTATATTTATGTATATTGATGAAATTTATGCTGCACGTGATTATATTCAGTCACGTTATAAAAATCCTATTGATGTCGCAATTGTATTAGGTTCAGGTTTAGGACCACTTGCTGATGTAATTAATGAACCTGTAGAAATTGATTATAAGGATATCCCTTATTTCCCTGTTTCTACTGTACCAGGACATGCTGGTAAATTAATTATTGGTGAAATTGGTGGTAAGATTGTTGCCTGTATGAAGGGACGTTTCCATTTCTATGAAGGCTATGATATGCAGAAAGTCACAATGCCTATTCGTGTATTTAGTGCTTTAGGTATTAAGAACCTTATTGTGACAAATGCTTGTGGTGGTGTAAGAGATGATTTAAATCCAGGACAGATTGTAATTATTTCTGATCATTTATCATTCATGATGCCATCTCCTTTAAGAGGACCTAACCTAGATGACTTTGGACCACGTTTTAAGGATATGACTGATGTCTATACATCAACACTTCGTTCTCTTGCATTTGAATCAGCCAAGAAAGTGAATGTAGATGTAAAAGAAGGTGTTTATTGTTTCTTTAAAGGACCACAGTTTGAAACACCTGCAGAAATCAGAGCATTCAAGACACTTGGTGCAGATATGGTAGGTATGTCTACAGTCCCTGAAGCTATTGTTGCAAGACATTCTGATATGAAAATTTTAGGTATTTCATTAGTGACTAATAAAGCAGCAGGATTATCTAGTAATGAATTAAATCATATAGAAGTCATGGAAGCAGCTAATAGTGCAGAAGAAAGACTTGTAAAGCTTGTAAAACAGATTTTAGAAGACATGTAACAAAGACCAGCGTGCGCTGGTCTTTTGTATTAGTCTAGATTTTCACCATTAGATTCAATGACTTTCTTATACCAGTAGAAAGAGTCTTTCTTGCTTCTCTTCATTGTACCAGTACCATCATCATGTTTATCTACATAAATAAAGCCATAACGTTTTCTCATTTCTCCAGTACCTGCAGAAACAAGGTCAATACAGCCCCAAGTTGTATAACCGATTAAATCAATACCTTCTTCAATCGCTTTGTCCATTTCTTTAATATGTGCACGGTAATAATCAATTCTATAATCATCATGAATAGAACCATCTTCTTCTACTGTATCAAAGGCACCTAAACCATTTTCTACAACCATTAATGGTAATTCATAACGATCATAAACGACTTCAAGATAGTATCTTAATCCCTCAGGATCTAATGCCCATCCCCAATCAGAATATGTTAAGTAAGGGTTGCGTACACCAAATGACATATTACCACCTACTGTGTCTTCATTCTTATGAGTTGTAATAGACTGAGACATATAATATGAGAATGTATAGAGATCAACAGTACCATTCTTTAATTCCACTAGATCCTGTTCTGTGATATCTAATTCTACATTATGTTCCTTCCATAAACGTTTAGCATATGTAGGATATTTACCTTTACACTGTACATCTCCACAATAGAAGATGCCTTTTTCCCATTTATAACGATTAAAGAGAATATCTTCTGGGTCAGAAGTAAGTGGATAATAAGTAATACCACAGATCATACAGCCAATCTGGTAATTTGGGTCAATTGCATGACCAATCTGTACAGCTCTTGCACTGGCTACAAACTGATAATGAAGATGCTGATATGCTTCCTGGAAAGCTTCATCACTTGCATTATCTGGTAAGAAGTTAATTGTATTATTGATTTCATTAAATGTAAGCCAGTATTTCACAAGCCCCTTATATTCTTTAAAGATTGTAGTTACATACTTTTCATATAATTCAATGAACTTTCTATCCTGCCAGTCACCATACTTTTCTTCTAAAGCAAGTGGTGTATCAAAGTGCCAGATAGAAACGAGTGGTTCAATACCTGCATTTCTTAGTTCTGTGAATACATTTCTATAGAAGTCTAAACCAGCCTGATTAGGTTCAGTTTCTTCTCCTGTAGGATAGATTCTAGACCATGAAATAGAAAGTCTGAACATCTTGAATCCCATTTCTTTAAGCAAGGCGATATCTTCCTTATAGTGATGATAGAAATCAATACCATCATGGTTAGGATAGAGTTCATCATCAAAGACTGCAAAGTGAGCCCCTTCTGGTAATTTAAAACCATGATTAGGTAATTTCTGTTTCTGACCATCCTTATCAATAAATGTAACCATTCTAGGAGTATTCACTGTTCCTCCTGTAGTTACATCGGTACGGGCCATACCTCTTCCATCTACATTCCATGCCCCTTCACACTGGTTGGCAGCAACAGCGCCACCCCAATAAAAATCTTTACTAAATGTCATAGTTTATTCCTCCTGCAAAATATTATACTAATTTTAAGACAAATACATTGAAATCCGACAGATTATGAAAATATTATTTTGGAATATCTAACGAACCATAATAGTTATTTAAACCTACAATATGTATATATGTTTTGTGATTGATAGAGATATAATCCACATTTTCAGTTAAGTTCTTGTATGTATCAGCTATTTGATATTCACAAAGAGGATTCTTCATAATAGTTCCCGAATATCTTATATCAGTAGAAATGGGATAAGGATTATAGACAGGCATATTAGTATAGAGTGGTATTTCTAGTACACGTTCAATATGATCCATGTCATTAGCTATGTCCCCTCTTAACATATTCTTTGCTTCACTATATGGTGCACGGATATTGGACATATAGTAATGATGTCCAGGATTATTGTTGTGCACATCAAACTTCTGTAAGTACAAAGAGTCCTGTCCTTTGGTGATATAGTTATCAGTGAGATACTTAGAACCATAGAGTATAGATTTTTCTCTTGTATCCCAGCCTCTCACTGCTGCAAAGTCTATTCCATCCTGATCACTACTATTAGCACCTATATTATATATATTATAGAAGAGAGGTCCTTGTGGATTGTTTCTTGCATGTCCTCCACGAAGTCCTAGTCCTCCACCTGCCTGTTCTTGAATTGCACGGGTAATGAGTAATGACATAGAGATGTTATTGACTTCTGCACTGTGATGATAGAGTTCTGCCCAATCTTTTTTAGACTGTGGTTCTATACCTGACATTTCAGTTCCTGCCAGCATTCTTTTTCCTTCCTTTAATGTTTCAGAAGGATTATAAGTGAGTTTCTCAAACATCAGTGCATGATAAGCATCAAGTCCATTGCGTGGATCTAAGAAATAACGTGCTGCCTGGAGTGAGACACGATACCATGTCTGTCCTTCAATAATATCAGGAGAAGCAATCATCTGAGAATCATTTGTATCTATTAGTGACTTACTTTGAAAGATAGAAGCAGTTTGACTAAAGTCTAATGAAGTATTAAGAGGTACATAGCGCCATTCTGGATAAAGTGTATGTAAGAATCGTAAAGATTGTTTATAGTTATCAGGAAATGATGTGATTTCTTTTTCAAAAGATTCATCAAATACATATGCAATCACATTACGACTTGGTATATAGCCTTCTTTCTTCTCACCATTCACATATATATAACCATAATATTGAGAACCTCTTTGTCCTTCTACAACTAAAGGTTGTCCCATTGTGAGTGTTTGATTAAGAAAAGATGTATTCTCTTTAACTAAGAAAATATGAGGTGCAAGCTCCTTATACGAAGTACATTGATGAACACCTAGAAGTAAAACTAGTACACATACTATCTTAATAATCGATGTCTTCTTCATTGACCCACCCCACCTGTGCACCACATAGTACATATGCATAATGCCCATATATACCTGCAATCTTGACTTCTGTTCCTTTTTCACCTATAAACCAATGATCTGTATAATCATCTAAACAATAGAGATGATGATTTCTTTCATATAAGAATTCATTCTTAATAGAGATCATTACATGATCACTCACTCTATAACATTGACTAAACTCTTTTCCTTTTTTCATCATCTTTACTTCATAATCAGGAAAAGCTATCTTATGATCTACTTCACCATTACCATAAAGATCTTTATTTAATACACCCATAGGAAATGGCTGTACACATTCTGTTTGATATGTCACTTCCCCCTTATAACTATGAATAATAAGCGCATTTAATTGTGAAATAGGCTTCACACCTGTTCCTCCATCAATACAGATAATCTTCTTTTCTTCATCTATAATAATGTCATTATGAATAGAACGAGGGAAATAATTGGATGTAGGAAGATGTCCTACTACAACTGTATATTTTAATGAATGTCCTAATTCATAAAAATGTTGGAGTTCGAGGTAAGATGATAAACCACACTCCTTATAATTGTCTCTTGGCTCTACACCTGCATGGACAAATAAATAGTCATTAAACAATAGTGTAGTAGGTAAATGGGACATGAACTTTAATTCTTGTTTAAGTTTTTCAGCCATAATCTTCTGCATACCTAAAGGTGTTTCATGTCCATCACTAAAATGTTCATGATTATAAATATCTCTAATAATACCGTTCTTACTATTTCTCTTTAAATACTTAGGAATTTCTCCTGCAATCTCTGGAATAGTAAGTAATGCATTCATTGCCCATTCACAATTCCCCATCAAAACATAACACTTAGGAAAGCGTGAGAGATTCATAATAAAGTGTATTGTTTCTAATACCTGGTCTCCTTTTTCTACAAAGTCACCAATAATAACAAGATAATCCTCTACAGGATCATAATTCACTTTTCTCAATAATTCTTTAAAACGGTCTAAATGACCATGTATATCTGATATCGCAATCAGGCGATAATCATTCTTTTCTTTTTTAATTAAATGTTTAGGCGTTAACATAAATACCCTCCTGATATCATTCTACAACAAAAAAAGTAGGTTGACCCTACTTTCTTGTTGCATAATATTTTCTTACAAGCATCTGTGTTTTACGAATATGTCTTTGAATACGTTCTGTTGCTTCATCTTTGTCTCCATCAATGATGGCTTCTAGAATAGCACGATGTTCTGCAAGTGATGATTCTAAACGTTCTGGACGTGCAATAGAATGTCTTGATGTCACAGAAACATAGTAATGAATATCCTTAAGAATCTGTTCAAAATAGGTAGACTGTGTTGCCTGATAAATAGATTCATGGAATAGAATATTGAAATCATTCACTTTATCAAAGTCACCCTTTGTAGTATAGAATTCTAATAATTCAAATACTTCTTTAATTTTAGCAAGATGCACTTCATCCATACGATCAATTGCGAATGAAACAGCTAATCCTTCTAGAGAAAGACGTATTTCAAACATATCATCAATATCACGAGGTGAAAAACCTTTCACATAAACACCTTTATTAGGAATACTTTCTACTAAACCCTCTAATTCTAGCTGCTTTAATGCTTCTCTAATAGGTGTACGAGAAATCTTCAATTCTTTCGCAAGTGTCAATTCATTTAGTTTGTCACCGCATTGATAACTTTCATTAAGAATACGATCACGTAATAAGATAAATATTTTAGAGCCCAATGATCCATGGGAAGTTGATTCAAAAATGCTATGAGATGGCATTTCGTTGTCCCTCCTCTTATAATTTATCGATAATTGCGTTTGTAAACTCTTTTGTAGTTGCCTGTCCACCAATATCAGGTGTTGTAAACTTACCTTCTTCTATGACTGCTGCTAGGGCTTCTCTTAAAGATTGTGCTTCTTTCTGTTTATTTAATGCTTCAAGCATCATTGCGAATGCAAGAATTAAAGAACTTGGGTTCGCAATACCTTTACCTGCAATATCAGGTGCACTGCCATGAACAGCTTCATAAATACGGTAGTCATCACCAATATTACCTGATGGTGCAATACCAAGACCACCTACAAGACCTGCACATAAGTCAGAGACAATATCTCCATATAAGTTTGGTGCGACAAGGACATCAAATGTCTCTGGACGCTGTACAAGCTGCATACACATATTATCAATAATAACTTCCTGTGTTTCTATTTCTGGATAGTCTTTTGCCACTTCTCTATAACAATCAAGGAAAAGACCATCTGTATACTTCATTATATTGGCTTTATGGATGGCTGTCACTTTTTTTCTGTTATTTGTGCGTGCATATTCAAATGCATAACGACAAATACGTGTAGAAGCTTCTCTAGTGATTAACTTAACACCATTCGCAATATCATTAGTGAGCATATATTCAATACCTTTATATAAATCTTCAGTATTTTCTCTAATAATGACTAAGTCAATATTTTCATATTTAGAATCAATACCCCTGAAATTACGTAAAGGACGTACATTGGCATACGTAGAGAATTTCTGTCTTAATGCGACATTCACACTTCTAAAACCTGTTCCAATTGGAGTCGCTGTAGGACCTTTTAATGCCCATTTATATTCTTCAATTGCATCTACAAGAGCAGGTTCCCATACTTCACCTGTTTCTTTCGCATATTCTGCCCCTGCTCTATATTTAACCCATTCAATATCTAGGTTCATTGCTTTTGTGATAGATTCAACACTTGCTGAAATCTCTGGTCCAATACCATCACCTGGAATAAGTACTGCTTTCATTAGAAATCTCCTCCTAGTTCTTTAATCGCATTTAATAATCCACCATACTGAATCATGACTTTTTCACGAGCTGATAATGATAGATGTGCTGTAATAGTTTCATTTGTATTCTTATTAGTCACCACAATGTCCTTACCTTCTTCTACAGATGTTAATAAGTCACTTAATTCGTAATCATCCTGATTATTGAAGAAATCATAATCTTTCGCATCAATAACAAGTGGAAGAATACCATTGTTGATTAAGTTAGAACGATGAATTCTTGCAAATGAAATTGCGAAGATAGCTTTGATCTTTAAGTAGTTAGGTACTAATGCAGCATGTTCTCTTGATGAACCCTGTCCATAGTTATCTCCACCTACAATGAAACCACCATTGTTTTTTACGGCTCTATTATAGAATTCAGGATCTACCTTAGAGAATGAGAACTTAGCTAAATGAGGGACATTAGAACGGAATGGAAGTAATTTAGAATCAGAAGGCACAATATGGTCTGTAGAGATATTGTCTCCTACTTTTAATACAACTTTACCACTTACTGTATCTGTTAATTTATCTCCTCTAGGAACTGGTTTGATATTTGGTCCCATATAGATTTCATTATCAGGGATATATTCACTAATAAAGAAGTTAGGATTCTTCACAAATGGTGTATCTGGTACTTCTTCTAAAACCATATCATCTTCAAATTCCTGTGATAAATAACCTTTGACTGCAGATAATGCAGCAACTTCTGGAGAGACAAGATATACACTTGCATCGTTTGTACCAGAACGTCCTTTAAAATTACGGTTGATTGTTCTCAAAGATACACCTTTTGATAATGGAGCCTGTCCCATACCGATACAAGGACCACATCCACATTCAAGAATTCTTGCACCTGCATGAATCATATCTGCAAGAGCACCATTTTGTGCAAGCATAGAAAGAATAGAGGATGAACCTGGCGCAATAACTAAAGAAACATCTTCAGCTACTTTACGACCTTTTAAAATCTTTGCAGCACGCATCATATCTAGTAAAGATGAGTTTGTACAAGAACCAATAACTACCTGATTGATCTTCATACCTTCTAATTCTTTTACATCTACTACATTATCTGGTGAATGAGGCTTGGCAACCATAGGAACTAATGTAGACATATCGATTTCAATAGTTTCATCATATGTTGCATCATCATCAGCTTTCATTTCAACATATTCATCTTCTCTACCCTGTTGTTTTAAGTAAGCTAAAGTATTTTCATCTGTTGGGAATACTGAAGTAGTCGCACCTAGTTCTGCACCCATGTTACAGATAGTGGCACGGTCAGTTAATGAAAGATCAGTTAAACCTTCACCTGTATATTCAACAATCTTATTAACCCCACCTTTTACAGATAATACCTGTAGGATTTTTAAGATAACATCTTTTGCAGATACCCAAGGTGCTTTACGTCCTGTTAGTTTAACCTGTAAAACTGATGGACACTGAACATAGTACTTACCTGTTGCCATAGCAACGGCTACATCAAGTCCTCCTGCACCAATCGCAATCATACCCATTGCACCACATGTTGGTGTATGAGAATCTGAACCAATAAGCGTCTTACCTGGATGTGAGAAATTTTCAAGCTGTAACTGATGACAGACACCATTACCTGGTTTAGAGAATGTAATACCATGTTTTCTTGCAACAGATTTAATAAATTCATGGTCATCCATGTTTTCAAAACCAGTCTGAAGCATGTTATGATCAATATAAGCCACTGCTTTTTCTACTGCAACATGTCCTACATTCATAGCTTCTAACTGTAAATAAGCCATTGTACCTGTAGAATCCTGTGTTAAAGTCTGGTCAATTCCAATACAAATAGATGTCCCTGGAACTAATACTCCTTCTTTAAGATGTGCATTCAAGATTTTATACGCTAGATTCATATAATCTTCTCCCCCTTGTTTATTATTGTATACAATTATACACATATACCATTCTATGTGCAATATAAAAAACAAAGATAATTTGTATTTATTTCGTTAAATTGGTACAATACACTGGGTGATGAAAAAATGATATTATCTTGTTCAGGACTTACTAAATCTTATTCAGGAAAAGAAGTCCTAAAAAATATAACTTTCCATATAGAAGAGCATGATAAACTTGCCATCATTGGTGTCAATGGTGCTGGTAAAAGTACATTGCTTAGAATTCTTTTAAATGAAGAGGCTTATGATGATGGTATGATGACCATTGCGAAGAATATTCGTATTGGGACACTCAATCAGGAACATAAGTTTGATCTTAATAAAAGTATTTATGAAACATTGGAAGAACCTTTTGAAGATTTAAAGAAAATAGAGAAACGTATTCGTGAATTGGAACAGGAAATGGCTGTGACAAATGATTTAGATACAATTATGAATCAGTATGATTCTTTATTATCTAAATTCCAGGATGAAGGCGGTTATGCTATGGAATCACAAGTCAAAGGTGTTTTGAATGGTTTAGGTTTTGATGAGGATATGTGGTATAAACCAATTGGTATCTTATCTGGTGGACAAAAGACAAGAATTGCATTAGGTCAGTTACTATTACGTTCTCCTGATTTATTATTGCTTGATGAACCGACTAACCATCTTGATGTTAATTCTATTGAATGGTTAGAAAATTATTTAAAACAGTACAATAAAGCAGTCATTGTAGTATCCCATGACCGTTATTTTATTGATCAGGTGTCTACTTCTATTATGGAAATAGAGAATGGCAGAAGTAAGATATATAAATGTAATTATTCTAAATATGCTGAAATCAAGAAGCATGATCGTGATGTAGAGTTAAAACATTATTTAAATAATCAGAAAGATATTAAACGTATGCAGGAGTCTATTGACCGTTTAAAATCTTATAACCGCGAAAAACAGGTAAAACGTGCTGAGTCTAAAGAGAAAGCACTTGAGCGTATGGAGAAAGTAGAAAGACCAGAGAGTCTTCCTTCTAGTATCCGTTTTGCATTTGTTCCTGAAGTAGAGAGTGGTTATGATGTTTTAAAGGTAGACGATGTAGCGATGGCTTTTGATAAGCCACTGTTTGATTCTGTATCTTTTGAAGTCAAGAAAGGTGAAAGAGTTGCCTTACTTGGGCCTAATGGTGTAGGTAAGACAACTATGTTCCATTTGATTCTTAAAGATTATTTACCTGTACATGGACGTATTCGTTTGGGTTCCAAGGTTATGATTGGTTATTATGATCAGGAACAGACTTCTTTATCTCCTGAAAAGACAATCTTTGATGAAATACATGACGCTTATCCTGATATGAATAATACAGAGATTAGAAATATCTGTGCTGCATTCTTATTCAAAGGTGAAGATGTATTTAAAACAATTGATGTTTTATCCGGCGGTGAAAAAGGACGTATTGTCTTAATTAAACTATTACTTAATAAAGCCAACTTCTTGATACTAGATGAACCAACAAACCACTTAGATATTCAGTCTAAGGAAGTACTAGAAGATGCATTATTAGATTTTCCTGGTACTATTCTCTTTATTTCTCATGACCGTTATTTTATTAACAAGCTCGCTACTAAGATTGTGGAAATGAATCCTCATGGTGATGAAATCTTTGGTGGTAACTATGCTTATTATCTTGAACATCGTAAAGTAGAAGAAGTTGTGAAAGAAACAGCGGTAAAAGTTCAAAATACTATTGATAAGAAAAAGAAGAATAAATTAAAGAAGATAGAAAATGATATTTCTGATTTTGAAGAGAAGATCAGTGCAAAGGAAGAAGAACTCCATAGTGATGAAGTGATGAATGATTATCAGAAGTATAATGAAATCACTGCTGAACTAGAAGACTTAAATAACAAATTAGAAGAACTCATGATGGAATGGGAAGAACTTTCAGAAGAGATGAACGCTTAAAAGGACTAGGGGCAACCCTAGTCCTAATTTCTTTGTTTCAAATTGTAGATCAGTATAAATGCACAAATAAAATCACCAATGATTGATACAATAAATGGATAGAATGCATAAATATCTTTTAATGTCGGCAAGAAAGATAAGACAAAAATATTCTGAGAATAACATAAGAATTTAATACCTATCACCATAAAGGCAATCATATAAGTAAACCATAAACAATAATGTGTATAAATACCTCCTGGTACAACATGCTTTAATTTTTCATATTCATTCTCTGTTCCTCTATTATGAGATAACTTGATATACATATTCTTATATATCTTGAGATTCATACGTGAGAACATGATGATTGGAATATAAAGTAATGTCCAGAAACCAATAGTCCCTAAGTATGGACATAATAAACCGCTCATAATAGAAGCACCCATACATATATAAAATGAACGTGGCATAGCGAATGTCATTCCCTCAGGATCAAAGTAATCATACAGTTCTCTTCCACCATAACGATGTAACCATTTATTTCTTTCATCATAAACAGTTTTAATAGATAAGACATTAACCATTAAACCAATCATATAGAGTACTGTATTCATTAATTCCCCTCTTTTATTAATAAGAGTAACAGTACTGTCTCCATCTAATTGATAGAGGAAAAGCATGATGACTGAAGTCACAATAACTAACATCACTGAAAGAATAAAGTAAGCATTATAAAGCGTATCTTTTTCTGAATCATCAGCTTTTTTAATACGATATTCCATCAAGCCATAAAGGCCTGTTTCTATTAATATAGCAAGACTTCCTAAACCTATAGGAGGATTAATTAGGAAAATAAACCAGCTTATTAGCGATAAAATAATTGAATTCATATTAATCTCCTTTCCCACCTATCATACACTAAAAAAAACATCCGGAAAAGACCGGATGTTCATTTATTATTCAACGTCGAAGTCGTCTGATAAGTCTTCACCATTTGTAGCGATGACTTTCTTATACCAGTAGAATGAATCTTTCTTATAACGATCAAGAGTTCCTGCTTCTTCATCTGTAGTATCTACATAGATGAAGCCATATCTCTTTCTGATACCTTCATGAGTTGATACTAAGTCGATAGCTGACCATGGGCAGTAACCCATCATTTCGATATTTTCAGTAACAGCCTTATGTAACTGTTCGATATGTGCTCTTAAGTATGCAATTCTGTAGTTATCATGAACACGACCATCTTCTAATGTATCATAAGCACCTAACCCATTTTCAGTAACGATCATTGGTAAATGATAGCGAGAATACATTTCTCTCATAGTTGCTAAGAAACCATCAGGGTCAATTTCCCAGCCGAATTCAGTCTTCTTAAGGTTTGGATTTGCATACCCCTTATAGTAACCTGCTTCACCACGAGATGACTGCTGGTCTGCACCTGGATCTAATTCATCATCAGCTGCTGCTTTCTGTACAGTTGCAGTTGAATAGTAGTTGAAACCAATGAAGTCTGGGTGTGCATTCTTCATAGCTTCTTCATCCCCTTCAGCAAATGTAGGTGTTGCATCATTTTCTTCTAAGTAAGTCCATACTAAGTTATTGTATTTTCCATAAACAGCCATATCTAAATATAACCAGTTTCTGATTGCGTTGAATTCCTGAGCTACTAAGTTATCTTCTGGCTTACAAGATGCTGGATATACATAAGAAATGTTTGGAGCTGGACCAATCTTTGCGTTTGGAAGCATTTCATGACATAAAACCATAGCTTTAGCCTGAGCAACTAACATATGGTGGTTCTGCTGATATACTTCTTTTAATACATTTGTAGTACCTTCAGGAATTCTTAATGTACCGATAATTGGACCAGCTAAAGTAAGCATGTTCTGTTCGTTGATAGTTAACCAATATTTAACTCTATCACCAAAGTTTTCATACATAACCTTAGCAAAGTTAACGAACCAGTCTACTGATTCAGGGTTAGACCAAGAACCTCTCTTGTCTAATGCATCAGGCATATCGAAGTGGAACATAGTAACTAATGGTTCGATATTATATTCTAAACATGTATTGATCACATCATTGTAATGATCAATACCTGCCTGATTGATTTCACCAGTTCCATTAGGAATAAGTCTAGTCCAAGCGATTGAGAAACGATATGTCTTGAATCCCATTTCAGCCATTAACTTGATATCTTCTTTATAGCGATGATAGTGATCTGCACATACATCTAAAGATGAAGTTCCTGCTGGTAATTCTTTAACATCCTGACAAGATGGACCTTTACCATCTGATAAGTTTGCACCTTCTACCTGGTAAGCTGAAGTAGAAGCGCCCCATAAGAAATCTTTTGGAAATGCTTTTAATTTGTTATCTAACATTTTGTGTGTCTCCTTTTCTTTTCTGACACCATTATAACGGAAGATTTAAAAAAACTTGTTTCTTTTCAGCAAATGAAAAAAAGAGAAAATGTTTTCACATTTTCTCGCTTATCTTGCACTTTTTTTGTAAAAAGTATTGTTAAATTTTCTTTTCCATCAGATATCTTAAGAGTCTTTCTCCACGTCTTTCATTGATTTGTTCTTCAATGACTGTATAACCCTTAGATTCAAAGAATGGTTTAGATGTAATAGATGAAGTCACATTAATGACATGACAATCATGTTTTTTTGCATAGGCTTCTAAATCTTCTACAAGTTTTGATGCAATCCCTTTTCTTAAATAATCAGGATGAACATATAAACGATCTAAATAACCAGTTTTACCTATATTACCAAATGCAATCAACTTCTCATCTTCTTCTACTACGATAGTATGATTCTTTTCCAAAGACTTTTCCCAGTGATATTCATTGGCCACTTTTGGTGCAATGGCTTCTAATTGGGCTTCTGTATAATCATTCTTATTGACTTCATGAACAGTGACATAAAATAAATCCATAACTGCATGAAGATCTGTGTTCTTGTATTCTCTAAATTCCATTTATATCACCTCTGTTTCATACATCACATTATATCATTATTTGTCCATAAAAAAAACGGTCATTATAGACCGTTTCTACTAAATACCGAATAATAAATCGATATAGTTTGGAATTGGATACTGCTGAGCACTTACTTTAGTTTCTAAGCTATCAGCAGTTGCACGTAATGCATCCATAGCAGGGATAACTAAATCCTTCCATGCAGTTGCATTATCTAATGTAGAAGTATCAGTTGCATCAGCTTTATTAATAGCTTCTTCTAATGCAATCATCTGTTCACGCATAGTTGAAAGTAAAGAAGTTAATACCTTTAAATCTTTAACCATAAATGTATTGTCTACACCAGCCTTAGCTACTTCTTTTGCATCATTAGCTAAAGTACCACATGCTTTTACATATGCTGGATATAATTCAGTCTTAGCCATTGATAAAGCAGTTAAAGCTTCAACACGGATTGTCTTAGCATAGTTGTCTAACTGGATGTCATAACGTGAATCAATTTCAGCTTCAGTTAATACACCATGTTTTACAAACATTTCACGAATTTCAGGTTTCTTTAAGCAAGAACATGCATCTACTGAGTTTGCATGGTTAGGTAATCCACGTCTTGCAGCTTCTTCTTTCCATTCATCTGAATAACCATCACCATTGAAGATGATTCTTTCATGATCTTTGAAGAATTCTCTAATGATATCATCTAATGATTCACCTGCGTCTAATCTAGCAGCCATCTGATCATATTCTTCAGCCATGATAGCATTTAACATAGTGTTAACTGCTGCAACTGACTGAGATGAACCAACCATACGGAATTCAAATTTATTACCTGTGAAGGCAAAAGGAGATGTTCTGTTTCTGTCTGTTGAGTCTTTAGAGAAATCAGGGATAACTGATACACCAGTAGTGAATCTTTCACCTGTAGTCGCATTTAATTCTTCACCATCAACGATTGCTTTAATAACCTGGCTTAAGTCATCACCAACGAATGCTGAAACAATTGCAGGTGGAGCTTCGTTTGCACCAAGTCTGTGGTCATTACCAGCACATGCAGCAGATAATCTTAATAATTCAGCATATTCATCAACACCCTTGAGAGCGCAGGCAAGAGTAGCTAAGAAAGGCTTATTGTTGATTGGATCAGGTCCAGGACTAAATAAGTTAATACCAGTATTAGTTAATAATGACCAGTTATTATGCTTACCAGAACCATTAACACCTTCAAATGGTTTTTCATGTAATAAACATCTTAAACCATGTTTCTTCGCAATATCCTGAGATAACTGCATAACTAATGCATTATTATCAGCTGTTACGTTTGCTACTGTATATACACATGCAACTTCATGCTGTGCAGGAGCAACTTCGTTATGCTTAGTCTTTGAAGGAATACCATATTTCCATAATTCGTTGTCAAGATCCTTCATGAAGGCACCTACTTTACGTTTAATAGAACCAAAGTAGTGATCTTCTAATTCCTGACCCTTAGGAGCGCTTGCGCCATAAAGAGTACGACCAGTTAACTTTAAGTCAATTCTCTTCTGCCAGTATTCATCTAATACTAGGAAATATTCCTGTTCAGCACCAACTGATGCTGTTACTTTTTTAACATCTTCTAAACCAATCTTATTTAATAAGTTAGTAGCAGATGCACTTAAAGCATCACAAGCACGTAATAATGGAGTCTTTTTATCAAGCGCTTCACCAGTATAAGAACAGAATAATGTAGGAATATATAAGCTACCATCTTTTACAAAGGCTGGAGAAGTACAATCCCATGCAGTATAACCACGTGCTTCGAAAGTAGCACGAATACCACCAGATGGGAAAGAAGAGGCATCAGGTTCACCTTTTCTTAATGTCTTACCACTAAATTCAAGAACTGCTCCGCCATTTCCATCTGGTTCTAAGAAAGCATCATGCTTTTCTGCAGTTAAACCAGTCATTGGCATAAACCAGTGAGTGAAATGTGTAGCACCATTCTCAACAGCCCAGATCTTCATTGCATTTGCGATTACTGTCGCAACTTCTTTTGAAAGAGGTTCTCCCTTATCTAGAGCTTCATGGAAAGCTTTATAAGTAGATTTAGGAATACGTTCCTTCATAGTTTCGTCGTTAAATGTATAACGACCATATTCATCTAAAAGTTTGTTCATTTCCATACGATTACATCTCCTTTTTATGGGTATGATTGTAGCAATAAAAAATATTTACGTCAATACATTTTTATCACTATGCAATAATTTTTATCATCCACTCCTTATTGCACCCACATAGTATCACAAAATGTATGCTTTTAACTACTCTAATTCAATAATTTTCACTTTTTAAAAAATATTGCTCAACTTGTTATTTAATGATAATAAGGATATAATTGTGACGAGGTGAAAAATATGTTTGGAAAACAGAAAACATTGATCATAGATCATAATAGTGAACGTAATGATCGTCTTAAGAATTATCTCGATCAAGATCATTTTATTTGCTATCAAGCAAAGAATTTAGATGAATATAATGACCTTTATTTTGATAATACCTATGATTGTATTATTCTAGAAGATGTATTCCCAGGTATTAATACAAGTCAGTTCTTAGTAAAAAACAGACGTAAATCCCAGGCTATTACTATAGTCATGAGTGATATGTTGAATGAAGCTTATTTAGAAGATTTATTAGATGCAGGTGCAGATGATTATATTGTTGCACCATTCTCACTCACTGCTTTATTAAGAAAGATACAAGATGTTTATAAGATGGGTGTATTAAGACCTAGAAAGATTTATCGTTTTAAAGATATTATTCTAGATGATACTGCAAAAACTGTATCATTAAATGATCATGCAGTAACACTTACAAAAAACGAGTTCAAACTATTAAAAATGTTGATGTCCCATCCTTATCAGCCTTATACTTCCACTAAAATCTTTGAATGTATATGGGGTGATAGTGTCTATGCAGATGATCAATCAGTGATGAACTTAGTCAGTTCACTCATAATAAAACTTAATAGAACAGGTGCACACGAAGAATATATAAGACGCTTTGGCGCTAACTCTTATAAAATGGCCATATAAAAAAAGAATGCATTATGCATTCTTTTCTTTTAGCTTCTCTTATTGATTTTTCTACGTCTTCTGCTTTCGCGTCTTTCTTTCTTTTCAATCTTACGATGCTGGTCAGTATAATCCGCTACTGTACAGTGGATACGTTTATTTGATTCGCAAATTGCATCTACAAATTCATATCTATCTTTTGGGAATGTACTATATCTCTTCTTTAAATCTGTATAAAGTTCAATAGCATGAGGTCTAGTGACTAAGTCAGCCATTCTTGATACTGGATCACAAATAACTTCACATGTCATTAAATCTACTTCTTTCTGTGGTAATAATCTTCTCTTGAAGATCAAAGTTTTGCCATCGACAATATATTTATAAGGACGACATCCTAAGAAATAAAGATACATTGCAGCTAAGAAAATTGTCACAACGATTAATGACTGCTGATCCAATGATTTTAATACAAACATGACGATATCATAAACCCAAACAAGAGTTAAAGCGCCTAGCCAAATACCAACAGCTAGGTTTGGTTTTACCTTGAATTCTTTCATAAAAAAAAGGCCTCACTTTCTTCTCTATTATACAATATTTAGTCGATTATTACAATAAAAAAAGAAGAGAGGTAATGCTCTCTTCTCAATGTCGAAATTATTATTATAAATTTTAATTAAATTATTCAGCAGCCTGTTTTGCCTGGAATTTTTCGTAGGCAATTAAGAATGGTACATAGATTAATACAGATGCTGCAACTACGATTAACTGAGATACTGCACCCATTGGGCTACCACCTGTAGCTAAGAAGCCAAGGATAACTGGTGGCATTGTCCATGGTACTTCAAGTACGATCTTAGGACAGAATCCACTAGATACTAAGATATAACCGATAACGATTGTAGCAACTGGAGCTAAGATAAATGGAATGTCTAGGATTGGGTTCAATACTAGAGGGATACCAAATGTCATAGTTTCGTTGATGT
>NZ_UQGV01000026.1 GCF_900540665.1 uncultured Catenibacterium sp.
TTGAAATGAAAAGTAAATTACTTCTTCCTAAGCCAGAAATAGATGAAGAAGATGATTATGAAGCAGAAAGAAAGAGAATGATTGAAAGACTGATTGAAAAGAATCGCATCAATGGTATCTTAGAAGCCTTTGAAGCCTCTTATGACTTGCGTCAGACAATGCATTCTAAAATACCTTCAGCTTTAGAAGAGTATCTTCCTAGTGGTGAAGAAACTATTCCTGAAGGAATGGAAGTATATGATCTCATCAAGGCGATGCAGAGAGTTATGCAAAGACGTGCTCTATTGCATCCTCTTGAATCTAAAATTGCACGTGTAGAAATATCTATTGATGAAAGAACAGAACAGATCAGAAGCTATTTCTTGCGTCACAAAGGTAAAACTGTTGATTTTGAAGACTTGTTTGATGAAGGAGACCGCTATTTTGCGATAGTGACATTCCTTTCTATTCTTGTCTTAGTAAAAAACAGTGAGTTATTGATTACTCAAAGTGGTAATTTTGAAAAGATTTATTTGAAAGGAACAGACTATGGACAATAATGAGTATTTATCAGTCATAGAAGGTATGCTTTATATCTATGGTGATGAAGGCATTACAATTAAAGATATTGCGGATACATTAGAAATCACTAAGAAGGAAGCTTACGAATTGATGGATGAATTACTCTCTCTTTATGCTTCTAAAACAATCAAGGGTGTAGATATATGTGATTTTGGTGGTACTTATAAGATGGTGACATTACCACAGCATGATGTCTATTATAAGAAGATGATGACTACAAGTGGTAGAAAGCTATCTAAGTCTGCCTTAGAAACATTGGCTATTGTGGCTTATTATCAGCCTGTTACTAGAATTCGTATTGAAGAAATACGTGGAGTAGGCTGTGAATCAATGATTCGTAAGCTTTTAGCACAAGCCCTTATTAAAGAAATAGGTCGTGATGATTCACCAGGTAAACCTGTCTTATATGGTGTGACTGATGAATTCATGGATGCTTTTAATTTAAAAAGCTTGGATGAATTACCAGAACTTAAAGAAATTGAATCTGAATTTGATGAAGAAGATATCTTCAACACAAAATATCAGGAAAAGGTAGAAGAAAAGCCAGAAACGAATTAGTTTCTGACTTTTTTATAGTTTACATTCTTTTAATAGTTTTAAACGACGTTTATAATATTCAATCTTTTCCTTAACCTGTTTCTTTACAGCCACGGAAGTTGATTCTGCAAGAGAAATGGTACCAAGCATGATCATCAGTGTCACGATTGGCATTCCAAATAAGAATAACTTAGAATGACTAATAAAGAAAAGGATTCCTAATACGACAATACTTATTAATGCATATCTTAATGTACGCATACCTAAGCAGTAGCTATATATTTCTGCTCTCACATTTTCGTAGGAATTCTCCAAGAAAGTAATAACCTCCTCACAGCTTTCTACATCAAGTGAAGCATCATCAATATTTGTTTCTATTTCAATGTGAAATGCCATAGTTTTACCTCCAATTCTCTACCATTATATCATTGAATTATAAAAAGAAAAGACATATACTTAAGAATGATTTTGTGTTATAGTGGGAAACACACATAAATGAGGAAAATACAGTGCATATTTTGGGACATTTTAAAACAATAACAAGACATAAGATATTAGTAGGAAAGCTATGCTTTAAAGTACACTTATATAAGCAAGGCTTATTACATGACTTATCTAAATATTCTCCTACTGAATTTATTACAGGTATTAAGTATTATAAGGGAACATATTCTCCTAATAGTGCTGAAAGAAATGAGAAAGGCTACTCAACAGCCTGGCTACATCATAAAGGCCGTAATAAGCATCATTGGGAATACTGGGTGGATTTTACAAGAAAGGGTCAGGTCCCTGCTAAAATGCCTTATAATTATGTGCTAGAGATGTTCTGTGATAGAGTTGCAGCAAGCAAGATTTATGAAGGAAAGAATTATACAGATGCCTTTCCTTTACAATATTATGAATCAGGACAATATTCATATATATTACATCCTGAAACACGTGCCTTACTTCGTTTTATGCTTGTCTATTTAAAGAATCATGGACTTGATGATACAATCAAGATGATTAATAGACATCATGATTATGATGAATATTTTGTTGAATTTAAGGACGATTTCGTGTAGATTATTTAATGGAAAAGAAAGGGTGGAATAATGGAAGAAAGATTACAAAAAGTGATTGCACAGAGTGGTTATACTTCACGTCGTAAGGCTGAAGAACTGATCCAGCAGGGTAAAGTGACAGTGAATGGTGAAGTTGTAACAGTACTTGGTACTAAGGTAACTAAGAAAGATACAATCTGTGTCAATGGAAAAGTTATTAATAAAGAAGATAAAGTATATTATTTATTCTATAAACCAGAAAAATGCGTATGTACTATGAGTGATGAACATGATCGTACATGTGTTGCTGATTATTTTGCAGATAGTAATGAAAGAGTTTATCCAGTAGGAAGACTTGACTATGATACAACAGGTGCTTTATTTATGACAAATGATGGTGAATTTGCGAACCTTATTATGCATCCATCTAGTCATTTAGAAAAAGTCTATGAAGTATCTGTTAAGGGATTACTTACTAAGGCTGAAAAGAACCAGCTAGAAAGAGGTATCTATCTAGAAGGTGTTAAAACATTACCTTGTGAAATTGCGATTACTGGAAATGATGAAGAACATGGGACAACTATGTTGATGATTCGTTTAGTAGAAGGTAAGAACAGACAGATCAAGAAGATGTTCGAAGAAGTAGGACATCCTGTAAAGCGTTTAAGAAGAATCATGATTGGGCCAATCGACTTAAAGGGATTAACTCCTGGTACTTATCGTCGTTTAAAACCACATGAAGTAAATGTATTACGTACAATGGCTTTAAAAAAGAAAAACGCAAACAAAAAATAAAAGAGGATGCCTAGCATCCTCTTGCTTTATTATTCAGCTTCAATTACGCCAACTGGGCAGCCATCGATAGCATCCTGAACAGCTGGATCTTCAGTTTCTTCAACGATTACTTTTGCTAATCCTTCGTCATCTAATTCGAAAACATCTGGGCAGATTCCTGCGCAAGCACCGCAACCTAAGCAGCCTTCATTAACTTTAACTTTCATTTACATATCCTCCTTATTTCATATACATCTATTATAACGGATTATGAGGTTTTTTGAAAGTTATTTTCTTAATTTTATAGGTATGCTATAATAGATACGATTAGGTGGTGAAATTTATGTCAGAACAGACAAGAATGTCTAAGTATAAGGATTTACGTGACAATATCGATGATGATGCTGGTTATGTGCCTCATGAAGAAGATGATGCTGATGATGATTTCTTATCATTTATACCAAAGTCAAATCATCGTGAAAGTCTAGAACCAAAGACATATGAAACACTCAAATATGAAAGCAACCCATTTGAATCATTGCATGAGAATCGTCTCAGTGCAACAAGAACACGTATGAATACACGTCTTGATATTTTGAATCAAATGAAAGAGGATGCTTCTTCACAGGATACTATCTGTGATTATCATACGTCTGAGTTAAGAAGAGGGCATGCAGTGAAGGGTGGTAGCCTGATGGACAAGCTGGCTGCTATGTCACCTGAAGAAGATGTTGAAGCTTTTAGAAAGTACAGCGAAGAAATACCACATCGTGAACCAGTAAAAACTGAACCAGTAGTGAGAAGTGCACCAAACTATGAAAAGAAACATGCACAAAAGAAAGCACCATTACCTGAAAAACAAGAAGATACAAAATTCATAAAGATTTTGAATGGTGCGATTGCATTACTTGTGATTGCGGTGATTGTATTTATTATCATGACTTTTCTGAATATTTAGGGGGATTTTAGAATGAAGAAAATTGCTATTGCGATTGATGGACCTGCAGCTGCAGGTAAGTCTACGATTGCTAAGAGAGTTGCAAATAATCTAGGTTATACCTATATTGATACAGGTGCAATGTATCGTTGTGTGGCATATTATGCACTTGTGAAGGGTGTTGATTTCCATGATGAAAATGCTGTCTGTCGTTTATTACCAGAAATTAAGATTAAATTAATGCCTGATAACACTGTCTATTTAAATGATCGTGATGTAACTACAGATATTCGTGTCAATGAAATTAGTGCAGGTGCATCTATTGTTTCTGCTTATTCTAAAGTAAGAACATATTTAGTAGCACAACAAAGAGAAATGGCCAAAGAAGGTGGCGTTATTCTTGATGGTAGAGATATTGGAACTGTTGTATTGCCAAATGCACAGCTAAAGATCTATCAGGTGGCATCTATTGAATGCCGTGCTTTACGTCGTCATAATGAAAATTTAAGTCGTGGATTGAATTCTGATCTTGATGAAATCAAGAAGGAAGTAGCGGCACGTGATGAAGCAGATATGACACGTGAGATTTCTCCATTAAAGAAAGCAGATGATGCAATTGAGATTGATACTTCAGATATGACTATTGATGAAGTTGTTGCACATATTATGAATTTAGTCGAAAAGAAGACTCAATAAGGAGGCGAAATATGAAAAAAGGTATTGTTGCGATTGTAGGTCGTGCAAATGTAGGAAAGTCTACATTATTTAACCGTATTATTGGTGAACGTGTTTCTATTGTAGAAGACGTACCAGGTGTTACAAGAGACCGTATTTATGCAAAAGCGAGCTGGCTTACAAAAGAATTTAGAATTATTGATACCGGTGGTATTGAATTAAAGAATGCTGATTTTACAGAACAGATTAAGACTCAGGCTGAGATTGCGATTGAAGAAGCAGATGTTATTATCTTTGTAGTTAATGGTCGTGAAGGTTTAACAAGTGAAGATAATTTTGTAGCAAGAATGCTTCAGAAATCAGGTAAACCTGTACTTTTAGCTGTTAATAAGATTGATGATGTGGCATTTAGAGATAACATTTATGATTTCTATAGTTTAGGTATTGGTGAACCAATTCCTGTATCAAGTGCTCATGGTATTGGTGTAGGGGATCTTCTTGATGAAGTTATTAGAGTGCTTCCAGATGAAGAAGATGAGTTTGAAGAAGATGAAATCAAGGTATCTATTATTGGTAGACCAAATGTTGGTAAATCTTCTCTTACAAATGCGATTTTAGGTGAAGATCGTGTTATTGTTTCTAATATTGAAGGAACAACAAGAGATGCGATTGATACAGCGTTTGAAAAAGATGGTTATAAGTATAGAATCATCGATACAGCAGGTATGCGTAAGAAGGGTAAAGTCTATGAGAATATTGAAAAATATTCTGTATTACGTGCTTTAAAGGCCGTAGAACAGAGTGATGTTATCCTTTGTGTTGTTGATGGCGAAAGAGGAATCATTGAACAAGATAAGCATGTTGCAGGGTATGCACATGAATTAGGTAAATCTGTTGTTTTAGTTGTTAATAAATGGGATGCTGTTACTAAAGATGAAAAGACAATGGCTAAGATGGAAAAGAGTTTAAGAGAACAGTTCAAATATCTTGACTATGCACGTATTGCTTTTGTCAGTGCTTTAAAGAAACAGCGTATTAATACATTATTTGATTTGATTGTAGAAGCTTATATGAATGCTCATAAACGTGTGACTACAAGTGTATTAAATGATGTTATTGTAGATGCTCAGGCAATGAATCCTACTACTACATTTGAAGGTGGAAGACTTAAGATTTATTATGCCAACCAGGTTGCAGTACAGCCACCGACATTTGTATTATTTGTTAATGATCCTAAGTTCATGCATTTCTCATATAAGCGTTATCTAGAAAACTGCTTAAGAGATCGTTTTGGATTTGAAGGGACTCCAATACATATTATTTGTAGAAAAAGAGACTAAACTGACCGAATAGGTCAGTTTTTTTGTGTGATGAAATCATCGGTATTAACTAAACATTTCCGGGCACTAGACTTGTAAGTTGAATATGACATATGTTGATATAATATATCACTTCTAATAATGAGAGTAATATGAGTGATTATAATACTTTTTAAAGATCCACTTATATTAAACATGGAGGATTAAAATATTAAAAAATCCTTCTTTTTTGTGTTATTTAATAAAGAGAATACTTTAAAATTTCATTTCACCCATTTGCTTGACTGGTAGAAATGTAAGTGCTACCATACCAAATATGTGAGTGATATCATTTCAATTGAATAGTTGATTGCGAGATTATGTGAAGGGACATATCTCATATAATGAATGGTTTTCTGGTATCTCTTTGAGAGAACGTTTTTTTTTTGCAGTAATCCTGCTCCTCAACTATTCTCGATTGCAATTATGGAGGAGGTTGTTTTATGGACAACAAAGAAAGCAAGGGTGGCTTAAATAAAAGTCTTAAGCTGATTTTCGTTTACACCGTTGCAACAGGTTCTATCTTTACATTTGTAAACTATTGGGACTCTGTATTCTATGGTTATTGTGGAAGCGGGACATTCCTTGCATTCGCACTTATGACTGTCGCTATTTTACCAATCGCACTTGTATATAGTGAATTGGCATCTATTTTCCACACTGGTGGTGGGGAATTAATCTACAATACTGTTGGTATCAACAAACATGTTGGATTCTTAGCTTCATGGCTGATCATGGCAGCTTGGATTTCAGTACCACCAGCCGTTGTTATGGCTATCATGACATGGATCAATAAGACATTAAATCTAGGTCTTGGTACATGGGGCATGGTAGGCTGTGCTGCAGTATTACTTGTTTTGTATTTCTTTATGAGTATTCAGAACGTTCAGTTCTTAGTAAAGGCTCAGGCAGGTATGCTTTTCTGTAATATTGCAGTTACTATCATTACTGGTTTCTTATTACTATTCTCAGGACATTGGCATTTATCTAACTTTGGAAATATCTTCCAGTCAACTCTAATCTCTGTCAATGGTATTCCTGGATGGATCATTGGTATGGCGTTATTGATTACACCATACTTTGGATTTGAAACAGTACCTCAGATGGTTGAAGAAGGGGACTTCCCAATCAAGAACTCTAAGAAAGCAATCTGTGGTTCAATTCTTACTTGTGGCTGCATCTATGTATTCTACTATTTCTGTGTTGCAGGATTAGATGGATTACAGGGCGTTCATACAACCCTTGCACAGGATGGTTTCTTAACTATTTTGACTATGCAGAAAGTATTAGGATGGACATTCTGGCCTATTATCGTTGGTATTCTTTCTTGCTTGCTTGGTATGGGGGCTTCATTACTTGGTTTCTGGATGTCAACAGTACGTATGTTATATTCAATGGCGAATAAGAACTTCTTACCAAAAGTTTTCGCAAAGGTAAACAAGAACCAGCAACCATTATTACCTAACATCTTCTTATTAGTATTATCATTAATATTTATCGTATTACAGAACTCATCTGACTTCATGAGTGCATTCTTTAACTTGATGAGTTTCGGATGTGCTTGTGCTTATGCGCTCACTATGATTTCAGCTATCTGTATTCATAGAAAACATCCTGATTGGGTAAGTGCAAATACTGTAAAGGGTGGAGATGCTTTCCGTTTTCTTGCAATGTTGATTGCAGTCACTATTGCATTCTTCTGTACACTTGGTCAGGGTATTGATTCTTGGGTCTGCTTTGGTGTATATCTTGGTGTTGGTATGTTATTGTGGCTCTGGATGGTTTGTGTTAACTGGAAGAAACATCCAGTAGAAATTGAAACACCTGATGGAGTTCAGAAGTTCTAACAATTAAATAGTATTTAAAATTAATGGCAAAGCAAATGATTGCTTGCATATATAAATTTAGTTTAGAAAAGGAGAACAATAAAATGGCTAAATTAGAAGGAAAAGTTGCTTTAATTACAGGTGCTGCAGTAGGACTTGGAGAAGGAATCTCAACTGCATATGCGAAATATGGGGCAAAACTAATCATGGTTGACTTATCACCAACTGTAGAAGATACTGCAGAAAGATTAAGAAAAGAATACGGTGCTGAAATCATCACTGTAGTAGCTAACGTAGCAGATCGTGCACAGATGGATGCAGCTGCTGCTAAGGGTGTTGAAAAGTTTGGTGAAATCAACGTTGCTTGCTGTAATGCTGGTGTTTGCCGCTTAGCGCCATTTGAAGAAATGACTGATGAAATGCGTGATTTCCATATTGATGTAAACATCAAGGGTGTATGGAATACATGTAAAGCAGTTGTTCCTTATATGTTAAAACAGGGTGGAGGTAGTATCGTTATCGCTTCTTCTGTAACTGGTGATATTGTAGCTGATGCTGGTGAAGCAGCTTACGCTACAACTAAGGCTGCATTAGTTGGTTTAACTAAGTGCTTAGCTGTAGAATATGCTAAACGTAATATCCGTGTTAACTGCTCACAGCTTGGCTATGCTAGAACTCCAATGGTTGAAAAGATGGCTGTTGAATCTAACCCAGAAAATCCAGAAGCAGCAATCAATGATATCGCAGCAAATGTTCCAATGGGACGTCTTGCTAGACCTATCGAAGTGGGTGAATTATTCGCATTCTTAGGAAGCGATGAATCTAGCTACTTAACAGGTGCTCAGATTGTTATTGATGGTGGTGCTACATTGCCAGAAACAATGTCTATCGGTACAAACTAATATCACAATACTTGCCACCTCTTTATAGAGGTGGTTTTTTGTATGCGCAAAAAAAGAGATGAACAAATGTTCATCTCTCGAGTATTGTGTTTTTTATCCTTCAATACCAGTTTCAGCTTTAACTAATTCAACAACTTCTTCCATTGTAGAAAGTTCAGTAGTTGCCTTTTCAGCTACTTTCTTAGATTCTTCATAAGATAATTCTCTGATACGTTTTCTCTGAGCAAGAATTGAAGTTGCAGACATTGAGAATTCGTCAAGTCCTAAACCAAGTAGTAATGGTGCAGCAAGAGCTTCGCCTGCCATTTCACCACACATTCCAGTCCATTTACCTTCTCTATGAGAAGCATCAATTGTGTTCTTAACTAATCTTAAGATTGATGGGTTGAATGGCTGATATAAGTAGTTGATTGTAGATGACATACGGTCAGCAGCGAAAGTGTACTGGATTAAGTCGTTTGTACCGATTGAGAAGAAATCTACAACCTTAGCGAACTGATCAGCAAGAACAGCAGCAGCTGGGATTTCAATCATGATACCAACTTCGATTGAATCAGAAACTTTAACACCTTCAGCTTCTAACTTAGCTTTTTCATCTAATAAGATTCCCTTAGCCTTCTTGAATTCGTCAACAGTTGCAATCATAGGGAACATGATCTTAAGATCACCATAAACTGAAGCACGAAGTAATGCTCTTAACTGAGTTCTGAATACTTCTTCTCTCTGGAAGCAAAGACGAATAGCACGAACACCTAAGAATGGGTTCATTTCTTCAGGAACTGGAAGAGCCTTTAACTTCTTATCTCCACCGATATCCATTGTTCTAACAACAACTGGACCATTTACGTTTTCAAGTACTGTCTTATAAGCTTCATACTGTGCATCTTCTGTTGGAAGTTCATCTGATTCCATATATAAGAATTCAGTTCTGAATAAACCAACACCTTCAGCACCATTCTGCTTAATAGCTTCGATATCATTTGGAGAACCGATGTTAGCTACTAATAATACTTTATGACCATCAGTAGATACTGATTCAGCAGTCTTTAATGTCTTAAGTTCTGCCTTATAGTCTTCATATTCTTTTCTCTTAGCTTCATAAGTAGTAACTGTTTCTCCATCAGGGTTAACAAATACATCACCTGTTAAACCATCAAGAACAACCATATCACCATCATTTACAGTTTCAGTAATAACGTTAGTTGCTACAACTGCTGGGATTTCCATAGATCTAGCTAGGATAGCAGAGTGAGAAGTTCTACCACCGATATCAGTGATGAAACCACGAACTAAGTTCTTATTTAACTGAGCTGTATCAGAAGGAGTTAAATCGTGAGCAATGATTACAACTTCTTCATCAATTAAAGCAGGGTTAGGTAAAGACTTACCTAATAAGTTAGCTTTTAAACGAGTAGTGACGTCTCTAACGTCAGCTGCTCTTTCTTTGAAATATGCATCATCCATAGATGAGAACATAGTAATGAATAAATTAGCTACATCTTCTAATGCTGCTTCAGCACATAACTTTTCACCAGTAATCTTAGCTTCAACCTGTGACTGAAGTTCTGGATCTTCAAGAATCTGAGCATGAGCATCAAATACTGCTGCTTCTTCTTCTGATAAATTTTTAGTAGCTGCTTCCTTAATTGCAGCGATTTCAACTTTTACTGCTGCAACGCCTTTGTTATATTTCGCAATTTCAGCTTCAGTGTCTTCAACTGTAGTACGTGTTACAGTTAAATCTGGCATATCTAATTTATATGCTTTCGCAATGGCATAACCACTAGATGCCGCAATACCTTTTACATTTGTCATTTTTGACCTACCTCCATATACTCCATATTTTACAATAAAAGGGTCATAAAATAAAGACAAGAAGTTCTTTCGAACACACTTTTTTAAGAAAAATGTAAAAAATTTGTACCTTTTGTTACTGCTTACATCAACTAATTTCATTATAAGACAATCAAGCTCTATATATTTCAAAATAAGTAAATAAAATTTCATGATATGAAAATATTGCTTTACAAATAGGAATAACAAGTATAATATAGAAGTGTAAACAGGAGGATAATAATATGAAAGTTATTGTTACTAAAGATTATGAAGAAGCAAGTCAGAAAGCAGCAGAAATCATGCTAGACGTTATCAAAAACAAACCAAACGCAAACCTTGGCCTAGCTACAGGTTCTACACCAATCCGTCTTTATGAATTAATGAGAGAAGACCATAAGACTAATGGAACAAGCTATAAAGATATCAAGTCATTCAACCTTGATGAATACTATGGTTTAGCACAGGATCATCCACAGAGCTATTACTATTTTATGTGCCATCAGTTATTCAATGAATTAGATATCGATAAGAATAATATCAATGTTCCTAAAGGTAAGGGTTCAATCGAAGAAGTATGTGATGAATACAATGCACTATTAGCTGAAAATCCAAGAGATATCCAGTTATTAGGAATAGGTTCTAACGGACATGTTGGTTTCAATGAACCAGGTACATCATTTGATTCAGTAACTCATTATATTGCATTAAAACAGAGCACAATTGAGGACAACGCTAAGTTATTCTTCAATGGTGATTTAAGTGCTGTTCCTACTCATGCAATCACTATGGGTATTTCTAATATCATGGAAGCTAAGAAGGTATTATTAATTGCAACTGGTGAAAGAAAAGCTGAAGCAGTTAAAGGCTTAGTTGAAGGACCAGTGACAGAAGAATTACCAGCTTCTATTCTTCAGAAACATGAAGATGCGATCATCATTGTTGATGAAGCAGCTGCATCATTATTATCTAAATAATTTCATGAGGCGCTTAGGCGCCTTTTTTGTGTTATAATTTTTTTGAGGTGATTTCATGAAAGCGATGAATAAAGAAAATCCAAAATATAATGACTGCATAAAAAGGGAGTCACAGTTATATGAAAGACAGGGTGATTTTAGAACACCTTTTATGAGAGACTATAATCGTATAATATTCACTACAGCTTATAGACGCTTAAAACATAAGACACAGGTCTTCTTTGCACCCGACAATGATCATATATGTACACGTGCAGAGCATGTGAATCTAGTTGAATCTATCAGCTATACAATCGCTTATCAATTAGGTCTTAATACTGAACTCACACGTGCTATTAGTGCAGGACATGATTTAGGACATGCACCTTTTGGTCATGGAGGAGAAAAGATTCTATCATCTTTGTCTATAAAATATGGCTTAGAGCCTTTCTGGCATGAAAAGAATAGTCTTCATCTTATAGATGATTTATGTTTATTAGAGGATGATCAACATATTGAACATAATCTTGATCTGACCTATGCAGTAAGAGATGGCATTATAGCCCATTGTGGCGAAGTGAATCAAAGAAGAATTAAACCTAGAGATGAAAAAATCGATTTAAAAGACTTTCAATCACCAGGACTCTATCAGCCCTATACTCTTGAAGGTTGTGTGGTAAAAATCAGTGATAAGATTGCTTATCTTGCGCGTGATATAGAAGATGCATGGAACCTGCATATACTTAAGGAAAAAGATATGAAGGCTTTGATAGAAGAAATCAATACTGTTGTACCAGATTTATTTAAGGCAATTAATAATGGTACAGTAGTTAATTATTTTATTCAGGATGTGATTCATAATAGTACAGATGAATATATTGGTTTATCTGATGAAGCCTTTGAAATCATGAAGATCTTCATGAAGTTCAATTATCAAAATATCTATGAAATAAAGAAGGTTAAGATTCATACAAAGTATGTCCAGTTGATTCTAGAGAGTCTCTTTTCTTTTTTATATGAGTATGGACAACATGATGATTTTGTTTTAGACTTAAAAAAAGATGCAGAACGTTATCCACTTATTATTAATCATTATATTAAATGGCTGACACGCTATAGTACTTTATTTCAGAATGAACGTTATCAAAATCATATTGTATATGACTTTGAGAATGATTCACATGCTTTAGAAAAGAGTATTATTGATTATTTATCAGGGATGACTGACCATTTTATTATTGATGCATTTGATGAATTACTTGCATATAGATAGGGGGAGTTATGTATGCCAATTAATATTCCAGATGATTTACCAGCATATAAAGTTTTAACAGCTGAAAACATCTTCGTGATGAACCAGACTCGTGCAACGACACAGCGTATTAGACCTTTAAAGATTTTAATTGTGAATATCATGCCTTTAAAGATTACAACAGAAACACAATTATTAAGATTATTATCTAACACACCATTACAGCTAGAAGTAGAACTTATTCATATGTCCACTCATGATTCTAAGAATGTCCCTAAGGAACATTTATTGACATTCTATAAAACATTTAAGGATATCAAAGAGAATTCTTATGATGGTATGATTATTACAGGTGCTCCTGTAGAACAGATGCCTTTTGAAGAAGTAGACTATTGGAATGAACTGAGTGAAATCTTTGAATGGGCAAAGACACATGTCTTTAGTTCTTTCTTTATCTGCTGGGCTTCACAGGCTGCTTTACATTATTACTATGACATTGATAAGTACTTATTGAAACATAAATTAACTGGTGTATATCGTCATCATACTAACCAAAGAAAGATGAGAAGAAAGATTTTAAGAGGTTTTGATTATCAGTTCTATGCACCACATTCACGTTATACAACTGTATTAAAAGAAGACATCTCAAGTAATCCAAATCTTGATATACTTGCAGAAAGTGATGATGCCGGTGTCTATTTAGTGGCTTCTAAGGATGGCTCTCAGTTCTTTGTGACAGGACATCCTGAATATGATCCAGACACATTAGATAAAGAATATAAGCGTGATAAAGAGAAACCAGATGTCATTGCTGAACTACCGAAAAATTATTATCTTGATGATGATCCATCTCAGGAAATACAAGTAAAATGGCGTTCACATGCCTATCTATTATTCTCTAACTGGTTGAACTATTATGTTTACCAGGAAACACCATATGATCTAAGTGATCTTCATGAACGTAAGAAATAAGCCATCTATATAGGTGGCTTTTTATGTTAGGAGGTGAGTGTATGATATTTATACCATTAATTATATTGTTGATCTTATATTTCATGTATTGTTTACTCATGCATTATGAATCACGTACCTTGTGGAGTGGTGTGGGGTTCTTTGGCCTTTCACTTATGACTATTATCACAGCTTTTTTCTATGCGTTCTACTATTCTGAAACATTAACTCATTATCCACTTATTATGGATATAGGGGTTCTATTAGTTGCTGTTGCAGTACTTGTTATCCTATTTTTTCCACTTGCAACTATTATTATGTTCTTTGTAGAAGGAATTAAAGTTATTAAACATGAAGGATTGAAATTGACTAATCTTCTTTCTTTAGGATTTGCGATAGGGTTATTTGTTTTTCCATTTGTAGGACCGATATTTGTAAAATCATTTAATAAAATAATGACATCTCTTTATGCTATTATTTCATTTTCGGTATTCTATTTCTTATCCGTTCTTGCAAGTTATTGCCTTTCTGCTTTTTTAAATACATTCCATATATTTAAAAAAAGAAAACTGGATTATATAATAGTATTAGGTGCTGGAATCAAAGGGGAACAGGTGACTCCATTACTCGCAAGTAGAATTGATAAGGGAATAGAAATCTTAAAAAAGAATCCAAAAGCTTTGATTATCATGTCTGGAGGACAAGGCAGGGGAGAAGAACTTCCTGAAGGAGAAGCCATGGCACGCTATGCCATCAACAAAGGAATTGATGAGAGTAAGATACTTATTGAAAACAAGTCTACAAATACAAAAGAAAACCTCTTATTCTCATCAAAACTCATGACTAAAGAATCTCCACGAGTCGGCCTTGTTACAACATCTTATCATGTTTTCAGAGCCTTGATACTTGCGAAAGATTTAGGAATTAGATGTATTGGCTTTGGTTCAGTCACTAAATGGTATTTTACACTAAATGCTTTAATTAGAGAATTCATAGGTTACTTAAGCATGACATGGAAGAAGCATAGTATGGTGATTATTCTCTACAGTATATTTGTTATTATTTTTTCGATTGTGAGGTAAATAATCATGGGTGGTCTTAGTGTATTCTTTTTAATGGGTATATTATCTACATTATTTTTAGTATTTGTTTCTCTTTTCGTAGGCATACTATGCACGTATATAGTAGGTTATCTTTTTGAAGGGTTCCTTGTCTCTTCATTATTAGATAATAAAAACTATCGTGGCTGGATTCCTTTCTATAATAAATATTTACTGGGAAATATTACAGGAGATCATGTGCTTGGTATTATATCTTCTATTTGTGCTTTGCCTGTACTAATCATTGGTTATGTGTTATTTGTGATGATTGAATTAAACTATCTTTTATTTGCTGTATTTTTAGTTATATTAATTGTTGGTTTTATTACAGATCATATTATTGCCTATCACTTCTTATCTAAAAGATGTAAATATGCATCATGGCTTATTGTATTAAGTGTTTTCTCATGTGGATTCCTTCGTCCTATTATCTTGTTGCTGACTAAAGATTATAATCATGTAAGTAAATCTTAATATTTTTGTAAGGAATTTGAGATGTTTCTTTTCAACATTTCACGATATAACTATTGTGAGGTGAAAAGAAATGCGATTATTCAAGAAATGTCTCTTGGTTTTGGGGATTTTGTTACTTATACTAGCAGGTTATGTTATTTTTCGTTCAGATACTTTTGTAGAAGATGCTTCTGTTAATCATGGATGGAACCTTATGCTTGTTAATCATACAAGTAAAATACCAGATAACTATAAAGTGATTCTTACAAAGTTGAATAATGGGAAAGAAGTAGATTCACGTATTGTACCTGAACTATCACAAATGTTTAGAGATGCAAGAAAAGATGATATTTATATGCAGGTGAATGAAGGATACCGATCATCTCATTCACAACAGAAAATCTTAGATAATCGTACGAATTATTATAAGAATAAAGGCTTATTTACGATTCTTGCAAGAAGATATGCATTAAATTATGTATCAGCCCCAGGTACAAGTGAACATCAATTAGGGCTTGCAGTGGACATAGTAGGAGATAACCGTTATACAACCAATCAGTCTGCTTATAGATGGTTAGAAAGAAATGCATATAAATATGGTTTTGTGAAACGTTATCCTAAGAATAAAACATCTATCACACATATTAAACATGAACCATGGCATTATCGCTATGTAGGTAAAAAAGCGTCTTTAAAAATGTACAAGAATAATTTGTGTTTAGAAGAGTATGTGGAGAGTCTTTAAATAGACTCTTTTTTGTTTGTGGTATACACTAATATCTGGAGGTATTTTTATGGATTATATTAAATTACTTGTTGAAGATATTCATTCTGTCACAATGGCGACTATTAATAGTGAAGGAAAACCAATCACTAGAATCATCGACTTAATGTTGTATGATAAAGAAGGGATTTACTTCTTAACTGCAAGAGGTAAAAGTTTCTATCAGGAACTGATGAATCAAGAGTATATTTCCTTAACAGGACTTAAAGGAAAGGTTTCTTTTAGTTTAAGTGGTAAAGTAAAAAATATTGGTTCAAATAAGCTTGATGAGATCTTCTTGAAGAATACTTATATGCAGTCTATTTATCCAGGAGATACAAGAAAGGCATTGGATGTTTTTTGTTTATATGAAGCATCAGGTGAATATTTTGATATCAGTGATCCAGCACATATCAAAAGAGCACCTATTACTATTAACAGTAAAGAGCATGGTGCTTTTTATACAATTACTGACCGCTGTATTCATTGCGGCAAGTGTGGGACTATTTGTCCTCAACATTGTATTCATAATGAAATTATCAACACGTCACAGTGTTTACACTGTGGTGCCTGTTTAGAGATATGTCCAGTACAGGCAATCGTGTTTAAAGTTGTAAAGAAACGTCGTAAGGAAGACGTCTGTCTTATGAATATGTGTATGATTGAAGACAATGAAGGACATGTATTAATTCAGAATAAAGTGAATGACTCATACACAGGCATTACTTTCCCTGGTGGTCATGTAGAAAAAGAAGAAGTTTTCAAAGATGCTATGATAAGAGAAGTGAAAGAAGAAACAGGCCTAATAATTAAGGATCCGTATTTATGTGGTCTATATCATTGGTATAAGCATTCTATTCATAATATTATTCTTATCTATAAAACAAATAATTATGAAGGTATTCTCCATTCAAGTGATGAAGGGGAGGTATATTGGATCAATAAAGAAGACTTCCTCAAACAGCCTCTCGCAACAGGTATGGAGTATGTATGGGATATTGTTCATAAGCAACATCAAGAATGTATTATGTCTAATATGGGAGAACATAAAAGAGGAGATTTATTCTAAATAATAACTTTTGATAATTTTCATACTGTGTAAATCATTTTCATTTGATGAAAATAAATCATAATGATTTTTATTATGTATATAATACAGGAAGAAAAGATGAACGGAGGTAAAGAAAATGAGTTTTCCAAAAGGATTTTTATGGGGTGGCGCTGTTGCTGCCAATCAGTGTGAAGGTGCTTATTTAGAAGATGGTAAAGGTTTATCAGTACCAGATATGTTACTTGGCGGAGACGTAAATACTCCAAGAACATTCTTACCAAAAACTGATAAGACTGCTTTCTATCCAAGCCATGAAGCAATTGATTTCTATCATCATTATGCTGAAGATATCGCTTTATTTGCAGAAATGGGATGGAATGTATTCAGATTATCAATCAACTGGGGTAGAATCTTCCCTAATGGTGATGATGAAACACCTAATGAAGAAGGTTTAGCTTTCTATGACAAGGTATTTGATGAATGTAAGAAACACAATATTGAACCTTTAGTTACATTATGTCATTATGAAATTCCTTGGAATATCGTTACTAAGTATAATGGTTTCTCTGATAGAAGAGTTATTGATATGTTCGTTAAGTATGCCACTACTTGTATGAAACGTTATAAGAATAAGGTTAAATACTGGTTAACATTCAACGAAATCAATATCGCATGTATGGGCGAAGGTGGATTAGGAGACCTTTATGGTTTAGGTATCATGGATCCAGAAGATGTTAACTCTGATGAACGTATTCCACTAAACAAATTAAAATCTAACCCTCAGAAAACATTTGAAGCATTACATAATCAGTTTGTTGCAAGTGCATTAGTTGTGACAGAGGGTCATAAGATCAATCCTGATTTCATGATTGGTAACATGATTGCTCATACAACTTTATATCCATTAACACCAAATCCAAAAGATATTCTTGCAGCGTTTAATGAAGATAATTTCAAGAATAACTTCTGTGGTGATGTACAGGTACGTGGTGAATATCCAACATATATGTTCAGATATTTCAAAGAACATGGAATTGATACATCATTTATTACTGAAGAAGATAAGAAGATCATCAAAGAAGGTGTAATTGACTTCTATACATTCTCTTACTATATGTCTAACTGTGTAACAGTAGATGAAAATGCTGAAAAGACAAATGGTAACCTTGCAACAGGTGCTAAGAATCCTTACTTAAAGGCTTCTGACTGGGGATGGCAGATTGACCCTGATGGATTAAGATATACATTAAATATCCTACATGATCGTTATCCACATACACCATTAATGGTTGTAGAAAATGGTTTTGGTGCATTTGATAAGGTAGAAGAAGATGGTTCTATACATGATACTTATAGAATTGATTACTTCAGAGATCATATTAAAGCAATGGATGAAGCTATCGAGGATGGTGTACCACTTATTGGTTATACAACTTGGGGACCAATCGACTTAGTATCTGCAGGTACTGGACAGTATGCAAAACGTTATGGTTTCATCTATGTAGATAGACATGATGATGGAACTGGAGACTTCTCAAGAAGCAAGAAGGATTCATTCTTCTGGTATAAGAAAGTCTGCGAATCTAACGGTGAAGATTTAGCATAATAAAAGTGTAGCTCATTAAAACGAGCTACACTTTTTCTTATTCATCAAAGATATTTACAATTTCGCCATCAAGAATACGATTCATATTCTTAACAGCACAGAAGTTACCACACATAGAACATGTATCTTCTTTTTCAGGTGCGGCTTCTTCACGATAACGTCTTGCTTTTTCTGGATCAATAGAATACTTGAATGTTTCTTCCCAGTCCAGCTTCTTTCTTGCGCAAGCCATCTTATTATCTAATTCCATAGCACCAGGAATGCCTTTCGCAATATCTGCAGCATGTGCCGCAATCTTAGATGCGATAATACCTTCTTTTACATCTTCTAAGTTTGGTAAGCGAAGATGTTCAGCAGGAGTCACATAGCATAGGAATGATGCACCATAAGTTGCTGCAATAGCACCACCGATGGCAGCAGTAATATGATCATAACCAGGTGCAATATCAGTCACAAGAGGGCCTAATACGTAGAATGGTGCACCTTTACAGATTGTCTTCTGGATTTCCATATTAGCCGCAATCTGATTTAAAGGCATATGTCCAGGACCTTCAATCATCACCTGTACATCTTTATCCCATGCACGCTGTGTTAATTCTCCTAAAGTCACTAATTCACCAATCTGTGCCACATCAGTTGCATCAGCAAGACATCCAGCACGACAGGCATCACCTAAACTCATAGTAATATCATATTCACGACAGATATCTAAGACTTCATCATAATGTTCATAGAATGGATTTTCTTCTCCAGTCATAGCCATCCAGGCAAACATAATAGAACCACCACGAGAAACAATATTCATTAAACGCTTATTATTCTTAAAACGTTCATACATAGCTCTATTGATTCCACAATGAATAGTCATGAAATCCACGCCATCTTCTGCATGCATTCTCACAATATCCAACCATTCCTTAGCAGTAATATCCTTTAATGCTTTATGATAATATACAACAGCATCATAAATAGGAACTGTACCAATGATTGCAGGACATTCTTTAGTTAGTCTCTTTCTAAAAGTACGTGTATCACCATAAGAACTTAAGTCCATGATGGATTCAGCTCCCATCTTAACTGCATTATTCACTTTTTCAATTTCTACATCCATGTCCTTACAGTCTCTAGAAATACCTAAGTTGACATTGATCTTAGTCTTCAACATTGAACCAATACCACTTGGATCAATAGAAGTATGATTCTTATTACATGGAATAATTGCATGTCCTTTCGCAATATGCTCACGTAATACTTCTACATCCATAGATTCTTTTGCAGCTACAATTTCCATTTCAGGTGTAATGATTCCCTGTCTTGCAGCATCCATTTGTGTTGTGTAACTCATACATTTCCTCCTTTTAAACAATAAAAAAAGGTATACCTGAGCATGTATACCTAAAAAAAACAAAATTCCTACGCCGGCATTATCCGTATCAGGTTTATGTGGGTCGAAATCCGATCGTATTTCTTCTCAGCCGTCGCGTCAGCTCCCCTTTTTTTATTTGGTTGATAGTGGTATATTACATCTTATACAAATAAAATGCAACGCTTTCATTGAAAAAATGTTACAAAATTATTGTGAAATTTTGAACGAATAATGTAAAGATGAAACATATTTACGAGAGTTTGCTTTCTATTTTTGAAAATTATAGAAATCACTTTCATTTCTATTTATAATTATTACAAAGAGAAAAGGAGATAAGACAATGTTTAGAGACGACTTTTTATGGGGTGGCGCTGTTGCTGCTCATCAGTGTGAAGGTGCCTGGCAGGAAGGCGGAAAAGGAATCAGCTGTACAGATGTAGAAACAGCGGGAGATAACGTAACAGGAGCACCTAGACGTTTAACAGATGGTGTTCTTCCTGGAGAAGATTATCCAAACCATGTAGGTGTAGACTTCTATCATCATTATAAGGAAGATATCGCATTACTTGCTGAAATGGGATTTAAGGCATTTAGAACTTCTATTGCCTGGACAAGAATCTTCCCAAGAGGAGATGAAGAAACACCTAATGAAGAAGGCTTAAAATTCTATGATGATGTATTTGATGAATTATTAAAATATGGTATTGAACCAGTCATCACATTATCACATTTTGAAATGCCTTGGGCACTTGCAAAGGAATATGGAGGATTTACTAATCGTAAAGCCATTGATATGTTTGTGAAGTTCGCAAAGGTATGTTTTGAAAGATATCAGCATAAAGTAAAATATTGGATGACTTTCAATGAAATCAATAACCAGGCTGATGTAACTCAGCATAACCTTATTCAGGAAGGAGCTGTATTATTAAAAGAAGGGGATGATGCAGAATATCTTATGTATATATCTGCTCATCATGAACTTTTGGCATCTGCACTTGCAGTTAAGGCGGCTCATGAAATCAATCCTGATTTAATGGTTGGTTGTATGATTGGTATGAATGGTGTATATCCAGCTTCTCCAAAACCAGAAGATATGATGAATGCATTAGGTGCTATGCATCAGAAATATTGGTTTACTGATGTTCATGCAAGAGGACATTATCCAAGTCATATCTTAAAGAAGTTTGAAAGAAAAGGATATGATTTCATTACTGAAGAAGATAAGAAGATCTTAAGCGAAGGTAAAGTAGATTATATTGGATTCTCTTATTATATGTCATTTGCAACTAAATATCAGGGACGCAATGAAAAGACATTTGATTACTCTGGTGAAGACTTTGTAAGAAATGAATACTTAAAAGCTTCTGACTGGGGTTGGCAGATTGATCCATTAGGATTAAGATGGTGCTTGAACTGGTTCAATGACCGTTATGAACTTCCAATGATGATTGTAGAAAACGGTTTTGGTGCTTATGATAAGAAAGAAGCTGATGGTACTGTAGATGATCAGTATCGTATTGATTACTTAAAAGCACATATTGAAGCTATGAGAGATGCAGTGACTTATGATGGTGTTGACTTATTAGGTTATACTATGTGGTCTCCATTTGATATCGTATCTGCTTCTACTGGTGAATATGATAAACGTTATGGTTTTATCTATGTTAACTATAATAATAACCATGAAGGTGACTTCTCTAGAAGCAAGAAGAAATCATTTGACTGGTATAAACATGTTATTGAAACAAACGGTGAAGAATTATAAATCTCTTGGGATGGCATAGCCATCCCTTTTTAGCAGTCATATTTGACAAGTGCTAAATAAAGATTATAATTATCAACAGGTGATAAAGATGCGTAACTATGTATTTGATTTTACTCATTGTTATAGTAAGGGGAATGCACAATTGACTTATTATGATTGTAGTGACATTGAAGGAACACGTTTATTCTGTGATCAAGAAGCAGAGAAACAATTGAAAGAGATGATAAAAGAAAATGGTATTTCTGGTATTCATTTCATTGATTCTGGTGATTATCATTACATTACTAAACTGATGATTGACTTTATTCAAGAACCTTTTGATCTTGTATTAATAGATCATCATACAGATATGCAGTCTTCTGTTGTAGGAGATATGCTCAGCTGTGGGAATTGGGCTCAAAAAGCTTTACATCATCCATTCCTTCATCGCTTATATTTGATAGGTCCAAGTAAGCATGACTTAACATTGGTGGATACAAATAAGGTCTTAAGTATCAGCATCGAGGAATTAGAAAAAGGCTATTCTATTCCACTTGAGACCAAGTATCCTGTTTATATTTCTATAGATAAAGACGTTCTAGATGAACGTTATGCTATGACGAACTGGAATCAAGGAGAGATGTCACTTAGCAAGCTGGAGGATGTTTTGGCCTATTTTCTTAAAAACTGTGAGGTAATAGGTATTGATATATGTGGTGATGATCCAGATATTGATGATTACCCTAGCTATATCAAAGCGGAAAGAATCAACACCATCTCTGACGAAGCACTTTATCAAACGGCTATGAAAATACTAAAAAGGAGAAAAAAATGAGAAAAGATTTTGGGGCACGTGCACTTACTTATCCACAGCCAGTTTATATGATTGGAAGCTTTGATAAGAATGATCATCCTGATTTAATGAATGCAGCGTGGGGTGGTATTAGCGATACAATGGAAATTTCATTAAGTCTTTCTAGTGGACATAAAACAGTTCAGAATATCTTAAAGACACAGGCTTTTACTGTCAGTATTGCTGATGAAGATCATGTTGTGGCTTGTGATTATGTAGGTGTTGTATCCGGACATAAAGAACCTAACAAGTTAGAAAAAGCAGGCTTTACTTATACACCTTCTAGTAAAGTACATGCACCTATTATTAATGAATTATCTATCTGTCTAGAATGTCGTCTTAAGGAGTATGATCTAGAAACAGAAATCATGAAAGGTGAAATCGTGAATGTATCTGTTGATGAACGTGTTCTAGATGAAACAGGAAGAGTGGATGTTTCAAAAGTAAAGCCTATTACCTTTGATCCATTCAATAATCAATATGTTGGTCTAGGCAAAGTTGTTGGACATGCCTTTAAAGATGGACTTAAACTAAAATAAGGACTCACATGAGCAATGGTATTAAGTTAAGCGACTAAATACCAAAAACCTCTTTGATTTTAAAATCA
>NZ_UQGV01000027.1 GCF_900540665.1 uncultured Catenibacterium sp.
CATCTGCTTGTTTATTCTTATATTGATGGTATTCCTATTGATGCAATAAAGAGATTAAAGTATGAAGGATATGATCTAGATGAGATTGCCTTGAAGATGGCCGATAACTGCTGTAAACAGATTCTAGATGATGGATTCTTTCATGCTGACCCTCATCCTGGTAATATCTTAATAGATGAAGGTCAAATAGCTTGGATAGATTTTGGGATGATGGGAACTGTATCATCCTTTACTCAGCATATCCTGTCTCTTGCTTTACAGGCACTCATTGAAGATGATATTTATGATCTAGAGGAAGCCTTCTTGATGTTAGTAACACCAGATCATGAGATAGATGAAACACAATTATTACATCAATTAAATGGGATAGTGAGTGAATATAAGGCAAAGAGCTTATCTGATTATAACTTCTCTGATTTGATTCAGAAGTGTTTTGATATTGTGACAAGTAATGATATTGCGATACCTACAGAACTAACTTTATTATGTCGCTGTCTAGTGACACTTGAGGGTACTTTAGAGAAGATCAGTCCTTCTTCTAATCTCATAGAAATATTAATCAACCATAAGCGTAATACAGTCATGAAAGAGCTGGATTATAAGGATCAAGGATTAAAAATAGGTCATGATCTTTATAAGACACTTAAAAAAAGCTATGCATTACCTCAGATTGTCTATGATTTAATCAAGATGAGTAAAAATGGTCAGTTACATGTCAATGTAACTGAGAGTGATGATTATACAAGACAGACCTATAAGAAAACAGAGTTATCTATCATCATTAAGACAGTATTTAGCTGTATGTGTATGTTATGTAGTGTATTAACTGAATCTTATTATATGTCTATTGTATTATTAATTATTTCAATGTTGCTTGGTATAGATGTATTCTTTCATTTATGGAAATTAAAAAGATGATTCCGTTCTGAATCATCTTTTCTATTTGTTTGGATCAATCATTGTCAGCTGGACTTTATGTCTTTGTTCATCGATATTATCAACCCATGTAGTAACGATATCTCCTACAGAGATGACATCACTTGGGTGTTTAATACGGTTTTTACTCATTTTAGAAATATGGACAAGTCCATCTTCATGTAATCCAATATCTACAAAAGCACCAAAGTCAACAACATTGCGGACTGTCCCTTCGAGTTTATCATGAACATGAAGATCTTCTAGAGTCAAAATATCCTGTCTTAAGATTGGTCCATCATAGTCATCACGATAGTCTCGTAAAGGTCTCATGATAGAATCTAGAATATCTTTAAGTGTATAATCATCTAGTCCTGTAAGTTCTTTAAGTGAAGCAATATTTGCCTGTGAGACAGCCTTCTTACAAATATCTGTGCCTAGATCTTTTGTTGTTAAGTTTAATGCTTTTAAGATAGCTTTAGTGGCATCATAAGATTCTGGATGGATATTTGTACGGTCCAATGGTTCACTGCCTTCTTCGATTCTTAAAAAGCCAGCTGCCTGCTGAAAGGCTTTTGGACCAATCTTAGGAATCTTCTTCATTTCTTTACGGCTCATGATTTTGCCATTTTCTTCACGATAAGCGACAATACTATTGGCAGTTGCCGCATTAAGTCCAGAGACATTCTTTAAAAGTGTAGGACTGGCTGTATTGATATTGACACCAACTAAGTTAACAGCTTTTTCTACAACGAAATTAAGTCTTTCTTTAAGCTGTGTTGTAGGAAGATCATGCTGGTACTGCCCTACTCCGATAGATTGAGGATCAATCTTAATAAGTTCAGATAAAGGATCTAGCAGTCTTCTTGCGATAGAAATAGCACTTCTCTGTTCAACATGAAGATCTGGGAATTCTTCTATTGCCAGCTTAGAGGCACTATAGACACTTGCCCCTGCTTCACTGACTATTGTGTAACTCACAGGTAAGTGATATTTCTTAATAGTAGCTGCGACAAAGGCTTCACTTTCACGACTCGCTGTACCATTTCCAATCGCAATAAGGTTTACATCATATTTTGAACATAGGTCTGCTAATTTCTTTTCTGATTCTTTTACTTTCGCCACTGGAGGATGTGGATAGATGACATCTACTGTAAGCTTCTTGCCTGACTCATCAATAACAGCAAGTTTACATCCTGTACGAAAAGCAGGATCAAAGCCTAAGATTCTCTTATTTTTCATTGGTGCCTGTAAGAGTAGTTTGCCAAGATTATCTGAAAAGACATCAATACTTGCTTCCTGTGCTTTTTCAGTGAGTGTATTTCTCACTAATCTTTCTAAAGATGGATAAGCGAGACGTTTTAAGCCATCATCAATGGCTTCATCTACATATTTGGCTGTTGGACTCTGAGGATTCTTAAGATAACGTCTTGAGACAAATGTCTTGATATAGTCTTCATTGATGCTGATAGAGACTGTGAGAATTTTTTCTTTTTCTCCTCTATCGATTGCCATAATACGATGTGTCGCAATACGTGAGACATTTTCAGAATAATCATAATACATCTTATATGTCATCTTTTCATCAACTGCATTCTTCTTTTTAGAAGTGACAAGTCGGCCATAGTTCATCATAGAGTCTACAATCTTATCACGTACTTTCATATCATTTGAAATCTTTTCCGCAATGATATCCTTCGCTCCCTGTAATGCTTCTTCTCTAGATGTGATTGTATCATTCAAATAACTGTCTAGTTCTTTTTCATTGAATGTTCGTGGTAAAGAGAGAAGCATTTTAGATAATGGTTCTAATCCTGCCGCTATGGCTATACTTGCTCGTGTTTTCTTTTTCTGTTTATAAGGACGATAAATATCTTCTACCTGTGATAAACGTGCACATGCGTTGACCATCTTTACAATATCATCATTTAAATGTCCTAATGTTTCTATTCTTGCAAGAACTTCTTCTTTTCTTTTTTTAAGATTAACCTGATAGTCATATTGTTCCTGGATCACACGGATCTGTTCTTCATCTAATCCATGAGTTAACTCTTTACGATAACGAGCAATAAATGGAACAGTACAGCCATCTTCTAATAGTTTTAATGTATTTTGTATCTGCTCTGTCTTAATATTTAATTGTTCTGAAATTTTAAGTATAATATCTTCCTGCATTTCTATCTCCTTTATAAAAGGCTGATTACTCAGCCTTATGCATGTTTATATAAGTATGTGATTGAGAGTGGTGGTAATTCTAATTCTCCATTATATTCTACCATTTCTCCACTCATAAGATCCTGATAAGAACCATGTTCAATAGGTGGATAGATTGTATAAGGTGCATCATCAATATTTAATGTGACAACAATCTTTTCTCCTTCATAGTTTCTTTCTAATACATATTGTTTATTAGTCAATACAAGATCTTTATAATCTCCTAATGTGAGTGCTTTATGTCCTCTACGAATATGAATATATTTAGAAACTAAATCTGATAGATCATTTGGTGCAGGTGCATCAAGTTCTGGACGAAGTGGTGCATCAGTCACACCTTGAATCTTTTCACCCTTAATGCCCCATTCAGAACCATAATAAATACATGGAATACCAGGAACTGCCATGAGTAAGCCAAATACTAATGGAAGTTTTCTTTCATCAGTCAAAGTGCTAGATATTCTATTTACATCATGGTTATCTACAAATGTAAGCAAGTCTCTTCCTCTATACATATCCATCGCATTTCTTTTTAATGTATGCGCATATTCAAACATATTCAAAGAATTGAATGAAGACCAGAAAGCTTTATATGATGGATAATCTGTAATCGCATCTAATTTAGCTTCTGTATACATATAACCTGCATTATCACCTAAGACTTCTCCTAACATAAAGAAATCCTGTTTTAAACTCTTACAATGATCTGATAACATTGCCATAAACCATCTAGGCAATGAATAAGCTACATCTAGTCTTAAACCATCAATATCAAAGCATCTGATCCAGTAATCTACTGCGTCAAGTAGATAATGTTGAACATCTGGATTATCTAGATTTAACTTTACAAGCTCATAATGACCTTCCCATCCTTCATACCAGAAGCCATCACCATAGCTTGAATCTCCATCAAAGTTGATATGGAACCAGTTAGCGTATTGGCTTGAAGGTCCTTTTTCCTGGACATCCCTAAACGCAAAGAAGCCTCTTCCAACATGGTTGAATACACCATCCAGAACAACCTTAATACCATGTTCATGGAGTGTTTTACATACATCTTCAAAGTCTTCATTTGTACCTAGACGCGTATCGATGAGATTATAGTCACGCGTATCATAGCCATGTGAATCACTGTTGAATACAGGATTGAAATACACAGCACCTATTCCTAATTCTTCAAGATAAGGTACAAACTCCTTGATTTTTAAAATACGATGTGCCTGGATATCATCATTTTTTTCAGGCGCACCACAAAGTCCTAGTGGGCAGATTTGATAAAATACTGTTTCTTGGTACCACACAATTAACACTTCCTTTCTTGTCTATTATACTTCAATTTTATGTGTTATCCAATTCATTTATATTATTGGTAATACATATTTCTACATATCCATAATATTTGTATTATAACTAAACATACTATTGTATATATCGATTATGCTCAGGGTCATATTCGCCTAAGAGTAATTCTATCTTGTCTTCATCATAATCTAGATAGACATAGAGAACATAAATGAGTAACTCTTTAAGCCGTTCATGAATGTCTGCCCCATAATAAAGACGTAAGAGCTTTTCGCAGCTTAATGCAAAACCAAGAATATCTTCTGTATTCTTATAGTCCTCATATATATGGTCAATCATCCACCCCATTTCTTCATTGATGGATTTCTTGAGTATTGTATATAATTGTTCCATATTAGTTCCTCTTGAAATAGTTCTGTATATCCTGTGCAGGAATGATAGTTACTTGATCTTCCTGATAGTTATTCTTCCATGGACCTGTTTTTGCGAGTGTGACAAGTGTCTTTAAAGGGTAACGTGAGAAAGTATTAAGAATTTCATCTATATATTCCTTCTTATCTTCGTCTAGATCAAGATAAGCATCTTCAATAATTTTATATCTTACATCATCCTGAACCTTAAATGGGAATGTAGAGAATAGATGATAGACATCAGGATAAATCACTCCCTGCTTCCATGCTTCACAATGTTCATAAAAGAGTGGTTCAGGGTAAGAATAAGCCTGAATAAAATACAGATAGGATTCTAGCTGCATAGGTGTGAGTTCTTCAAGTGTATAAAAGAGATAGGAAATAACCTGCAGAATCTCTTTTGAACAGGAAAATTGTGATTTAAGGGTGAGATATTGATTGATGGCCTTTTTAAAGGCCGGTCCCATCTTTTCATGGTTCTTATTCACTAACTCCATCATATAGTCTATATCACACAGTGCATTGTGGATAACCTGTGCATAATCAGGATGAGGCGTACTTCCCTGTAAATACCTGGTAATTGTGATTTCTCCAAAGCCTAAGGCATAGGATAATGGTGCTTTTCCTAGATGATAGAGAGACATAAGGGCTTCTATTTCTTCTTGTATTCTTGTTTTACACATCTTATTCACCTTCTTCACACTTATTATACCATATGATAGACTTTTTCGAAATATCCATCATGTGCATTAAAAGAAAAGAAAAAAGTGCATATCATTGTGAATATGCACTTTCCTGTGTGAAGATGTTTTCTATCTCCACCAACATTTTCCCAAATTCATTGAGCTTTATATAGAGCTCATCATCGTCAATATTCATGACGATTTCGTTTTGTCTGATCATTGCATCATGCATATAACATATTGCAGAGATCTTTGCCTTCTTATCAGCGTCTAGCTGATATGTATCAATAAGGTTTGTGATTGTCGATGCCTGGTCTGAGAGCTTAAAAGACCTGTTATGCACAAAGGCATAGACAATCATATGTTCACCCTTTAAATTCTTATAGGGCATCAACAGCTTTTGATAATTCAGCATACGCTTCACTTCCCCTCTTATTCTTTATTATATCTTAGTTACTTTTTATAGATAGAGTGTGGTAAGAGATTGGACGAAGGAAAATCATATATTATAGTTCGAGTGAACAGATATTCTTGAGCTGTATTTTATAGTTGTTGATATAGATATAGTGATCATTGAGGTTTACTGTTTGTACTGTTCCTCTTATTTGAGAATAAGAAGACCCTGTATAATAGACTATCTCTATAGTATCTCCTTCCTGAACTTGATGAATCTTCCAATCTAGTTCATAACATTGATCTTCACATAGTTCTTTTCTTGGAACAGATGTATCTTCTACAAGCAGTTCTTTAAATCCTTTAAGTGCATCAAAACTTAAAAACAAGCGTGCACGATCCACCTTCTTAGGCATTATGACCTCCTATTAAAGTATTTCTCTTTTCTGTTGTGGCTTTTTCCTGTTTATTCATAAGCTTTAATATCGCATTCTTCCCATACTTATGGCGTATAGAAACAAGAGTTCTCTGGAGCTTCTTTTCTTCTTCTAATGCCTCTCTATCACTAAACAAGTCATAGGATTCATAGGATTCATCTAAGACATCACCAAATGATATAGAGATCTGTCTGATCATTCTCCCCTTCTTGACTTTTAAATGATAAAGAGAAATGAATTCATCCATAAGAATACTCAGTGAATTGGTTCTGACTGTCAGTTTTCTAGAGCCTCCTGCCCATCCTCCGCCATCTGTACGTGAATAACCGATATAAAGACTAATATGATTTGTGACAAGACGTGATTCTATAAGCCTTAAAACATTCAGTTCAACCATTTCCTTTACAACTAACAGAGCATCCTCATATTTATAATCAGAAAAGAGAACCTGGGAGTTATTAATAGATTCATTCTTAGGATGATACTTCTTAATAGAAGCAATCGTGGCAGGTTCTCTCCCCCAGGCATGATCAATGATATATTCCGCATTAATCCCAAATTCCTTATAAAGCACCTCTTCAGGAATCTGGGTAATACCATGCATATCCACCACGCCGAGTCTTAATAGATGATTGGCTGTTCCACTTCCCATATGCCAGAAATCAGTGATTGGCAGATGATGCCATAAGTATTTCTGATAACGTTCTTCATCAAGTATGCCAATATTCTCTTTCGTATGCTTAGAAATAATATCAAGAGCGACTTTCGCAAGATAGAGATTGGTCCCTATGCCACATGTAGCAGTAATATGTGTATCTTCAAATACAGCCTGCATCAACATCTTCGCAAACTCTTTTGCACTCTTATGATAAAGATGCATATAAGACGTGATATCAATAAAACATTCATCAATAGAATAAACATGAATATCATCAGGTGAGACATAACGACAATAGATACGATAAATACGTGCTGAATATTCCATATAGAGATGCATACGAGGCATGGCAGTTATATATTCAACACCCTTAGGTATCTCAAATATACGACAGCGATTATGAATTCCCATGCTTTTCATCTTTGGTGTAATTGCGAGACACAGAGCACCATTACCTCTTGTAGGATCTGCCACTACAAGATTGGTTTTAAAGGGATCAAGATGTCTTTCACTGCATTCGACTGACGCAAAGAAGGTTTTTAAATCTATACATAAATATACTTTTTTCATCATCACTTTCTCCTTCCTGTTAGTCTTATTATAGTTATCTGTGGTGCATATATCAAATGGTTTTGCACCAAAATGATTCTGTACATACATTGAGTGACGCATTTTATTGCACCAAAATGTAATTCATTGTATAATGCCTAAAAAGAGGTGGAAAAGATGAATTTTAAAGAATATCTAAAAAAGTATAAAGAAAAGATGGGTGTGTCGAATGAGTATATTGCAAGTCAGCTAGGTGTGAATCGTTCTACTGTGACTAGATGGTTAAAAGGAGATACAAAGGTTACTAATCCTGAAGTGATAGAGAAACTCTCATTTATATTAGGTGTGGATGTAGAATCACTTATTAATAGTGAGGAACGTTTTGAAAAACCTGTACTAGGAGAAGTAAAAGCAGGTTATGATCTACTTATTGATGAGAATTTTGAAGGCTATGAACAGGTCACACAGGATGATTATTATCGTGGTGATTTCTTTTTACGTGTTGTGGGAGATTCTATGTCAGGGGCACATATTCATAATGGAGATTTATTATATGTAAAAAAATGTCAAGATGTACCAAGTGGAACGATTGCGGTTGTCTTAATAGGACATAGTGAAGTGACTGTAAAAAAGGTTATAAAAAAAGAAGGGTTACTGATTTTACAGCCAGCCAACCCTTCTGTAGATGCACGTTATTATTCTCAGGAAGAGGTAGAAAGTCTTCCTGTAGAAATTATTGGAAAAGCATTATATAGTCGTTCTGATTTAATATAAGAATTCTTCAATCATTAATGTACTCATACGCTTTTTTAAGTCATCGAGTTTATCATCATCACCTAGACAAAAAGAAATGTGTTTATATTCTTCAAATAATGTCTTTCTGCAAGTGATTTCTCTTTGTCCGATTGTTGTATGATAAAGATGTTCATGTGTTGTAATGTTCATATTATGTTGTAATTCTTTTAAAGCTGCCTGACCATTGCGCTTCATCTGTTTATTCTTTTCATTTTGATCATCATTGCTTTGGGCATCAAACATATAAGCACAAATACTATAGTTCTTATGATGACATTCCTTAAACAGATCATGAATCATATAAGTGAAATCAACGAAGATTCCTCCACCAGTACCACCAACAATACCAGATGCAATTAATATATTAATATGATCTTCTCCAGCAATAGAGATCATCTTCTCAATAAGTGTCTTAAATTCACTTCTAATACCTTCATAGACCAACTCATTTCTAAAGATCTGCTGTCCGAGTGTTCGATCACAATCTGTTCCACGAGGATCTAGGATAATGATTTCATCATCTGTCATATATGTATTCTTGATATGAGATGTCATATCTACGATTCTCATTTCTACTCTATCTATATCATCATAATCATGTTTTATTTTACCTTTTAAGGAATCAATGACACCGCCACCAAGTCCTCCTAATCCTGCAATAATAATAGGATCTGCGAGATTCATGTTTCTACTAGATTGTAGCCCCATAAAGTTACCCTCCATTTCTTACCACAAATAATTTAGCCTTCACTATTCTAACATATTTTATACACATTACAATAAAAATCAAAGGAAGCTGTAAAGCCCGCCTAGGACCTTACAGCTTCCCTTTTTTCATATAATAAGATGCTTTGATTATAAGAACACGATCAGTATAGATATAACCATTTCTCATCATATGAGCATTGGAGAAATTCTTTTGGCAATTTTTATGCTGGTAAGCTTCCCCTTTATAACCAGCATTCTTTTTCTCTTGAGTCATATAATATGCTTCCCCTCTTTCAATGCCATATATTATTATACAGTGATGATTATATATTACAATACATTTTCTTAACATATTCACATAATAATAACATAATATGAAAAAGAATAGGCTATTTACCTATTCTTCTACAAAGTTAAACTTGTCTTTGTTTCTTTCTTTGAATACTTCAAAGAGAATGTTTGTTTGATCAGGTGTGATACCGAGCAATCCGTCTACACCTTCTTCTTTAGTAGGTACGACTTCAAAGATAGAGACCTGTGTTGTAGATTCACTATGTGGTATGAGAACGACATAGGAACGCTCTTCATGAGTGAATTGATCAAGCATCTTGAATTCAACATCAGTACCTGATGCATCTTTTAGTGTAATAATATTTTTCATTGTATTTACCTCGCGCACTCATTATGCCATAAGTGTATATCATACGACAATCTTTTTTAACTGATCTGCCACTTCACATGAGAACCATTGTCATCTTTTGAAACAACTAATTGGTCTTCTATTTCCTGTTTTAATTCTGATACATGGGAGATAATACCAATGAGTTTAGTGCCTTCTGACATTTCCATGAGTACTTTGACAGCTTCGTCTCTTGAATGATCGTCAAGAGAACCAAAACCTTCATCAATAAACATGATATCTAAATCAATACCTGCAGCACTTTCCTTAATTTCATCTGCCATACCTAAAGCTAAAGAGAGTGCAGCCATAAATGATTCTCCACCAGACAATGTATTGATTTCTCTTTCAGAGTCAGTCACAAAAGAATAAACCATTAAGTCTAAACCTTTATTCTTACCTTCTCCTGCTTGTTCAATATTCTTAAGATGAAGTTCATATTGACCTGCAGACATATCATAGAAACGGTTGTTGGCTTCTATTAAGATACGTTCTAGGTATGTTCTTTGAACATATGTTTCTAAATCCATTCTAGAACCAGATACATTGCCTGAAAGCTGATTATATAAAGTAGTTAATTGGTGATTCTTATGAATCATTTCTTTTGCGTGAGAAACAATCTTATCTAGGCTCTTTAATGATTCATTGTTGTTTAAATAAGTATGTTCTTCTTCTTTTACAGCTTCTAATTGATTTTGATATGTCTTTACTATATCTTGATACTCATTGTCTAGTACATCTAGTTCAGGAAGAGATTGTCCATTGATACGTTTCTCTATTGTTTCAATTTTAGAAGAGACACCTGCATGATTCTTAGAATAATCCATATAAGCTTGATTGAAACGCTTTACATCTTCTTTTTGATACTTAGAAGTAAGCTCCTGCCATGAATCACATTTGCATTCTTCTACTAAGCTTGTATAAGCCTTATTAGACTCATCCCTGCTTCTTTCTAATTGAGGAAGAGATTCTTTATAGGATGTAATAAGTGTTTGACACTTATTATAAATATCTGTAGATACTTTTAATTTCCCTTTGAAATTCTTATAAGTTAGTTCTTCTTGTTGTTTCTTTTGATCAAGTAAACTCATTGCATTTTGTGCTTCTTCTAATGAAGCATAGCTTAACTGACTTTTTAATTGTGTCAATGTAGAATCAAGAGAAGCAAGCTTAACTTCATATTGATGAATAGCATCAGTCAGTGATTTTACATTCTCTTCATAATGGTTTAACTGTGTTTCAATTGTTTCTAGTTCTTTTGTGAGTATCTGATAACGACTCTTTCTCACATTGAGTTCTTCTACAAGACGACTCAAAGTTTGTTTCTCATTAAGAAGTGTTTCTTTAATAGAATTAAGAGTAGATTCACTAGAGAGTGTTTCACTTAGAATCTTTAAATCATTCTTGTGTTTCTCTTTTAATTCGTTTAAAGAATCATTTAAAGATGAGGCTTTTGCGCTTTCTGTTTCCAGTAAAACAAATGCCTTATCTTTTTCTTTTCTCATTTTTTCTAGTTCTTCTTTAGTGGCTACTTCTCCATCTTTTAAAGATGCAGGAAGTGGATGGTGGATAGAACCACATACAGGACATGGAGTACCAACTTCAAGTGTTCTTGCAAGTAAACCCGCCTGTGCATCTAGGAAGAACTTATTAGCTTCTTCATAGAGTCTATTCTTCTGATTATAAAAAGTACTTAATCTTGTATATTCGTTTTGTGTTGATACGAGATCTTTTTCTTTTTTAGAAATAGATTGAAAGTCTTTAACGAGGTTGTTGTAAGAATCAAGCTTAGTCTTGAATTCCTTATGTTTTGATTCTAGAATAACCTGTTCTTTTTCTACATCCTTGAGTGTTTCTAGTTCTTCTTCACCTTTTTCCTGTTTTAATAATAAAGATTCTTTGTTTTTATTGAGTAAAGTAAGCTGTTTAGTAGAATTATCAATAAATTTATTAATATTAGATATACTATTTTCTATTTTGCTTAATTGTTTTCTATTTTCTAAATCTTTTGTCGCTTTATCATATTCTTGTGTATATAAACGAACTGATTGTTCGTATTTTGTATCTACAGCTTTCTCTTCTTCTTTTAGATTTTCATACTGAATACGTAGTTCTGGCTCTCTTTTGCGTTCATTTTCTAGCTTGTTTTGCGTGTCTGTATATTGTTTTTGATCTTTTGTATAAGAGTTATATGCCTGCAAGATATTATAAGCATATTCAATCTTACTAGAGAGCTTATAGTTATTTTCTATCTCTTCTTTTTGATTATTTAAGTTAACGAGCTGCTGCTTTGCCTCTTTTAGAACTTGATAATCATTAAGAAGTTGTTTTGCTTGATCTAGATTTGTTTTCTTTTCCTCTTTTAATGCATTAGTCTTACTTAAGGCATCTTTATCCTTATTAAGAGTCTCTTCTAATACCTGACAATAAGATTCTAACTCATCTACTAATTCATTGAGATAAGAGATTTCCCCTCTTTTAATCGCTTCAATAAGGAAGACAAGGTTTTCATGTTCTTCACTTACATGAATATGCCCTACTTCACTCATACATCTTGTTTTGATATCACTAATACTCTTTTCTGTTTCTTTTCTTCTATTGTTGAGTTCTTCTACAATATCATTATAGATTTCTGTATGGAAAAGCTTTCTAAAGATTTCTTTCTTCTCATTAGATGATTTACGCAATACATCCATGAATTCACCTTGTGCAATCATTGCGACCTGCATGAACTGTTCTTTAGTGAGATGAACGATATCTACGATCTTCTTATTGGCTTCTTTTTGAGGATACTCAGACCCATCTGGCATCATTAATGCGATACTACCTGATTCCGCTTTTTCTTTTCTTAAACCTTTTTTAGCGCCTGCTTTATAGTATGTATAATGCTGGGGAATACGATGAATGGTATAGATTTTTTCATCATCACCATAGCCTTGTGAGAAGGTCAATTCTACGTAAGGTTTAACGTCTAATGAGGCAAATTGGCTTTGTAAGAGTGTGCCTGTTTTCTTATTTAGAGTAGAACTGCTTTCTCCATATAATGCGAATACAATCGCATCAAAGATAGTAGTTTTACCTGCTCCTGTATCTCCAGTAATTAAGAATAGATTCTGATTTGGTTCTCTAAAGTCAATGACTGTTTTAGATGCATAAGAACCAAAGGCTTCCATTACGAGTTTAATAGGTTTCATACTATACCCCTTTCACATGGTTGATGATATCTTGTAATAAATCTTTTTCTTCTTCATCAACACCATTTAAGAAATCAGTACATAAAGAGAATGGATCCATTTTAACATCCTTCTTTACAACTGCCTGATAGTTATTCTTTCTTATGTTTTCTCTTCTTATTTCAAGTAATCTAGGGAATGCATTTTTTAGTTTTTCCTGCATTTCAAAGATATTGAGATCCTGTTTATCAGTAAGTACAACTCTCACAAAATCATCACAGGATTGATTTAATACATCTTTAAGTTCTCCTTCTATGATTCTTAGATCATGAAGTGGTTTTAAAGGAAGTACCTGTGTTTCTACAACACCCTTTTCTTTCATTTCTATTTCTATAATTCCTTTGTCCTGACCTGCTTCACTCATAGAATAAGGTAAAGGTGTACCACAATAGCGATAGACATCACTTCCTACTTTCATAGGCTTATGGATATGTCCTAGAGCAGCATAATCAAATGGGAGTAATACTTCTCCACTGACTTCATCGATGTTGCCAGCAGTACGTATTTCAGAGTCAGTTCGTTCTATATCTTCTGCTTTCTTATTAACTGGTAGATAGAACTGGTGAGAAATTAATACGTTTCTATCCTTTGTATTCATTTCTTCTCTTTCTATCAGTTTCTTAATTGTTTCACTATAAGAGTAGTTTCTTCCATCGTTAGTACCAATAATGTTTTTAACCATGGAAGGTTTCACAAAAGGAAGAAGGTAAAAATGAACAGGTCCATAATTATCATTTAAAGTAATTCTTTCAATATGATCTTCTTCTTTTTCAGGAGGGTTACCTACCATATAGAGGTTCTGTTTAAGTAGTACCTGTCTAAAACAATCTATTCTAGGAGCACTATCATGATTACCAGAAATCATCATAATAGTAGATTGGGGTACTGCTTCCTTTAAAGATGTCACAAAAGAGTCAAATAGACTCACTGCTTCAGCACTAGGAACTGCTTTATCATATATATCACCTGCAATCATAATAGCGTCAGGTTGTCTTTCTTTTGCGTATTGCACAATTCTTTTAAGTATATATTGTTGGTCTTCTGTTAAGTCTCTATTCATTAGCTTTAAGCCAATATGGAGATCAGATAAATGAAATAGTTTCATTATTATTTGTCCTTTCTGTGTCAAGATAAGTTTATTATACACCATCTCTATATTCTATGTCTTAAATTCATGCTTGATAATACCTTGAAATAGGTGTCATAGAAAAATAAATATAAAATAGTTGAGTTATACAAAAAATAAGACAATATACAACAATCAGTATTATAATAGTACTAGAAAACAAATTGATTGGAGTTGTATAGTATGTCTTATTTTGATCAAAGAGAAGATTCTATGTTGTTGATGGATGAATCTCTTCTTAATTTATACGATGAACAGTTTGAATACAGTTCATTCAAATCTTTAATTTCTAAAAAATATGATCAATCTAATGTGTTTATGAATCATCTTTTTGATTCCATTGAACAGGATGATGATGATGTGAATTTAGTCGTTGATCTGTCAGATGAATTGAAAGAAAAATACAAAAAGGGATTACTTAGATTCGATAAAGATAAGAATGGCAACATGTATGCGCAGTTACGAGATGAAAAGAATCATTACGGTAAGAAATTAAACATCAAAGAACAAGTGAACGAAAAGGATTTGATTATTGCATCACAGTTAAATGTCATCAAAGATGTATTAGATGATATTGTAGATACATTAGAAAATATTGAAGAGAACATCAGTCATATATTGATGGAGTTTCATAATGATAGAGTAGGATTATATTATAGTGGTTTATCTCTCTATCTAGAAGCATTGCAAGTCAATGATGCATCTTTGAGAAAAGAACTAATAGCTCAATCATTGAAATCTCTCAATGATTCACAAGCTCAGATTATTCAGGAATTTAAATCTGATATAGCATTCTTAAGATCACCTCAATTCAATAAGATAAAAAGAAAGAAACACGATTGTCTTGTAGAGAAAATGCAGAACATTCATGTTTGTTTTCAGACAATTAATAGAATCATCACCTTAAAAGCAATGATTTATTTTGATAATAATCAATTCAATTCTATGCTGATGGTGTGTAATGAATACCAGAGGTTCATAAAAGCTATCATAAAACCAAACGTGGGATTTTTGATTGAATGTGATCCAAGAGATGACAAACTCATAAATGGTACTTGGAGTAAAAGAGCGAATGCATTACTTGACTACAAAGAAATTCAAAACAGATTAAGAGCTATACAATACAAAACGGAGGGTAATTAGTATGGATTTGAGAAAAAAGGCTTGTCCTAATGAATGTTGTAAGACACACAGAAAAAAGAAATTTAATTCAAAGGTTAACTATTGTCCTGAGTGTGGTGAGAAATTAATCTATGTTTGTAAAGCACATGGCTGTTTTAAACCATTAGATGAAGCAGAACCAGAACATAGTTATTGTCATGGATGTCAGACAGATCGAGATGATAGAAAAGAAAAAGTAATTTATGTGGCGAAAAAAGGAGCTCAGGTTGTAGGTGTTGTAGCAGTACCAGCAATAACAGTATTAAAAAAAGAGGCACCAAAAATAGCTGAACAAGTGGCACAGAAGGCTGTGAATGTAGCAGCTGAAACGATAAAAAAGAAGTTATAGCATAAATAAGAGGATATTCACTGCGGTGAGTATCCTCTTTTGTTAGCTATAGAATAGATTTTTGCATATATTTACAGTTTTCTAGTAAAAAAAGAAACAGCAACTGGCTGTTTCTCCTATTATCTATGAATGATTTCTGGATCAAGTAGAAAATCATAGATATTTACAGTCAAGATACCATAATCATCATAATAAGGATGTACAAAATCTTTTGTAATAACAATCTTTTTGAAAGAATCATCAATCTTTCTAAATGGTCTAATTTCCTGTGTACGTTTTGTTTCATCAGGAAGCGAATAGGCTGACTGAATATAATATCTAGAAGAGCCTAGATTACACACAAAATCAACTTCTAGCTGTTTACGAACAACCTTCCCTTCATGATTTTTCTCTGTTGTCGCGATAACACCAACATCTACATTATAGCCACGCATTTTTAATTCATTATAGATTACATTTTCCATAGAATGAGTTGGTTCAAATTGACGGAAATTAATTCTCGCGTTACGTAATCCTAAATCAGAAAAATAATATTTCTTTGGTGTTTCTATATAAGACTTGCCTTTTATATCATATCTTAAGGCTGATTCGATGAGAAAGGAATCTTCAAAATAATCTATATATTTTTTTATAGTCTGGGATGTTATCTTAGACTTTTTAACTGACTTAAAGGTATTCTTTAACTTTTCCGGATTAGTTAATGAACCTATAGAAGAGGAAAGAATGTTTAGTAGATCTTCTAATTCTCCTATATTTTTCACTCGATTACGTTGAGTAATATCACGAAGATAGATTTCAGTAAATAGGTTTTCTAGTGTAGATGCTTTCTCATTTGCATCTTCGCGAAGAACAACTATTGGAATACCACCATACAACATATATTCCTCTAATCCTGCATATTTATCACCTTTATATATAGTCATGAATTCTGCAAAGCTAAGAGGATACATATGAACTTCATCACCTCTACCTGCAAACTGAGTTATTATATCTTTTGACAATAATTTGGCATTACTACCTGTCACAAATACATCCATATTATCTTTACGCAGATAACCATTCAAAACAGTTTCAAAGCAATCTAACAGTTGAATTTCATCAAGTAGCAAGTAGTACATTCTATTATCAACAATTTGAGAACGAATATAGGCCATGAACTTTTCTGGATCTACTCCCCTTTTTTCTTTTTCAATTTTAATCAGACTCTCTCCAATCAAATAAAGATCATCCGCCGAGTCAAAAGCAAAACGTATAATATGATCAGCAGCTACTCCACTTTCTATTAAGTGGTTATAAAATAAATTATTGAGCAAATAAGATTTACCACATCTTCGAATACCAGTAACTACCTTAATCAAACCATTATTCTTTCTTTTAATCAACTTATTTAAATATAAATCTCTACGAATTTCCATCATTCTGCCTCCTTTACAATAGATTTATGCATATATTAACACTTTTCACTTCTATTTTACCCATACAATTCAAAAAATTCAATATTTTATCATATTTTAGAATAGATTTATGCATATATTTACACTTTTATGTTTTTTGAAAAATGTTAAAAAAGAAAACAGCAATTTGCTGTTTCCTTTTCATTAGATTCCAAACTCTCTCGAAAGTTCTTCATCTACTTCATCTGCAGTAAATGTTTTGCCTTCTTTGATAGATTCAACACCTTTTCTTAACTCTGCATCAAGTTCTGCTCTACTCATGCTACCAACAGCAGTTGGATTAGCAGGCGGCAAATGCAGGTCAAGCGGTAAACCTCTGGTTAATACAATCTGACTATACAGCATTTGAATTGCACAAGATGGCGTAATGCCTAATTGAGAAAGAATCTCTTCTGCATTTTCTTTTAGCTTAGTATCAATGCGGGCATAAACAGCTGTTGTATTTGCCACATACATCACTCTCCTTCATATGTATATTACCACTACGATATACATTTTGCAATTAATTGCAAGCATTCGCTTTCTTATTTCATAATTTGAAATATATAAAAACATATTTACTTAACATAAACACAAATTAACATTATTTTCAGCAATAAAAAACAGGAGAATTTCTCCTGTTAATCTACTGTAAACAATAATACTACAAAACCCATAAGTACAAACAATACAGGTAGAATAATCGCAATAAATTTGTTAGATGCTTTCTTATACCAATAAGGGATTAACGATAATCCAAATAGAATTATACTAGTTGCAAATAGATAATCACCTTCCATGATACCTACACAGCCAAATAGAGCTATACCTACACCAATAAGAGTACGAATAATATCAGATATAAGAAATACAGAACCTATTGCTTTCTTCTGTATTCTTTTTCTTTTCATCTTCTTTTCGTATCTTGTATATTCATTATCTAGAGTACTATCACATACAGGACATTTCTTCATTCCCAGTTCTACTCTACATCCACATTTAGGACAGATCATTATTTCACCTTCTCATAAGCTATTCTAGGTGTGCCATCTTCTACATAGATAATTCCTGTTTCTTGAAAACCATTTTTTAACAAAACCTTCTGCATAATCTTATTATCTTCATGTGTATCAGCTCTTAGATGTGCACATCTTTTACTGCAGAAGTTAACTGCTTTATTAAATACTTGATGCATAATGCCATCACTTGCAATACGATGAATCGTACCATAAGTACTGTAATCAAGCCATGCACCTTCTATTTCCTTATATGTAGGATCTTCTGCTATAATAAACGCAAATACACTATGTATAATAGAGTCTTCTTCCATTACAAAGAGTTGATGTTTATGAATGTCTTCTTCTAATGTTTTTGAATCAGGATAACGGCTGTTCCACTGATGTGGGTTGCCTGTTTGTCTCATAAATGCTTTCGCAATATCATATATTTCTAATATTCTTTCTATATCTTCTATTCTTGCTTCTCTAATAATCATGGTTCATCCTCCCTACCACAATTTAATCAAACAGAGTTAATCTCTGTCAATATGTAAAACAGGAGAAGCTCCTGTTAACCTTTAGATGTATCACTTAATACCAACCTATTTCATTATAATACTCCCCCAAAACTTAATAGATTGTGTTTATTCTTTTTGTAATATACTAATCCCACTATATCCGCAAGTGCCCAGCCTATTGGAACAGACCACCATATACCTGTTACTCCAAGTGCTGGTATAGAAGATAAAATATAAGCTAAAGCGACTCTAGTACCAAGTGAGAATACTGTAAGAACAACACTCATACCTGGTCTTCCTAAAGCACGATATAAACCATATAACAAGAATAAACAGCCTATACCTATATAGAATGCACCTTCTATTCTTAAGTAGCGTACACCTTCTTGGATGATACTTGTTTCATTTGCATCTACAAAGATCATCATTAAAGGTTTCGCAAATATATAAACTAGTATAGAAATGATTATACAGAATATTGAAGAGATACGAACAGATTCTTTGAGTCCTTTTTGTATTCTTTCTTTTTCTTTGGCTCCATAGTTTTGAGCAATGAATGTAGAAAAAGCATTTCCAAAGTCCTGTACGGGCATATAGGCAAAAGCATCTATTTTTACTGCAGCTGCAAATGCAGCCATAACAACTGTACCAAAGCTATTAACTAACCCTTGTACCATCAGTATTCCTAGATTCATGACTGATTGCTGGATACAAGTAAGAAGTGAAAAAGAGATGATCTGTTTGATTCTTTCTCTTTTTAAGTAACTGATTTTAAATATTACACGTACTTCTTTATATTTAAGTAGTGTATAAAGCATGATGCCTATACCTGATACATATTGAGAAAGTACTGTGGCAAGTGCTGCACCCCCTACTCCCATCTTTAATACAAGGACAAAATAAAGATCTAGCATAATATTCAAGATAGACGAGATGGTAAGAAAGATGAGTGGAATGACTGAATTACCTATAGATCTTAAATAAGCCGAAAAGAAATTATATAAAAATATCGCAATGATTCCCATAAAAATATATAGGAGATAACATCTCATATCACCCCATACCTCATGAGGCACTCTTAAGAAGAGTTTAAGTGCATCTAGACATATATAAGCAATGATATTAAGTAATATGGATATGAAGGCGATAAAGAAGAAGGAAGCACATAGATCCTGTTTTAATCCTTTTTTATCTCTTTGTCCAAATCTAATAGAAAAGAGTGCACCACTACCCATACATAAGCCTAATATAATAGATGTAATAAAGGTCATTAGAGTAAAAGAAGAACCGACTGCAGCTAAAGCTGTTTTTCCTAAGAACTGCCCTACTATTAAAGTATCCGCAATGTTGTAACATTGTTGTAAAAGGTCTCCTAGTATCATAGGTATCGCAAACAACAGCATTGATTTTACAACAGGTCCTTTTGTAAGATCTTTATTCATTATATACCTCCTTTTCGTAACTTATCACTTACGTTACGTAACAATTATAGTATAATGGTTTGCTTATATCAACTTGTGATTTGCTTATTGTAATGATAAGATGAAATAGATAGGAGTGATATGTATGTACTTAAATGGTTTAGATGAGTTAGATCAGAAGATTATACAGTTATTAGTAAAGAATGCCCGTATGTCTTATTCTGATATAGGAGAAAAGATTGGAATTTCTAGAGTAGCTGTTAAAGCACGTATTCAGGCTTTAGAGAATAAAGGGATTATTGAAGAGTATACTACGATTATTAATCCTCAGAAGATCAGTGGTGCTGTATCCTGTTATTTTGAGATAGAAACGAAACCGGATTCTTTTAAAGAAGTAATAGATATATTAAATAAGAATGATATAGTGACTCAGATTTATAGAGTGACTGGCAGAAATAAACTACATGTACATGCAGTGGCATCTTCTAATGAAGAGATGGAACATTTTCTTCAAGATGTGATAGATACACTTCCTGGTGTGTTAAGCTGCAGCTGTAATACGATATTATCACGTGTAAAAGATATAAAAGGATTAAGACTATAATAGGTTTGTAATAATGTCAGGGGTTTTAATGAATTCCTGGCATTTTTTGGCCATTAAAATACAGAATAGTCCCCATATCATTACACAATTAAAACAACTGCATATACATTTACACATATATTTTTGCTTATTTTGCATAAATATTGCAAAATAGAGGTGAGTGAATATGTTATTAGAATTTAAGACAAAGAATTTTAAATCATTTTTGGAAGAAATGGATTTTGTGATGACTCCTGCTCCAAAACAAAAAGGTTTGGAGTATAGCATCCTAAAACACAAGATTGGTAAAAAAACATATAAAGGATTATGTTCAGCTATTATATATGGCCCTAATGCTTCTGGAAAAACAAACATAATCTCTGCTATGGATGTCTTCAAAGAAATCATTTTAAAGGGACATATCAATAATACCGATGAGTTAAGATTGCCAGATGTTTCTGAAGGAAAATTAGAACTGATTCCAAATAACTTAAACAAATATCCTCTACCAACTAGTTTCTATATTCGTTTTGTTGAGGATGATTTATTAGTTGAATACGAATTAGAAATTGATTTAGGGTTATTTTTAGATAAAGACTATTCAAGAAAAATAGTTTTTGAATGTCTGCGAATTAATGATAAAACTATATTTGAAAGAAGTGATAAACTTGAATTCTTTAATCTAAATAGTATCGAACAATATTTAATTAATAATTTCAGTGAAAATGAGGATAGTGCAAAAACAATAGCAAGAAACAATTTAAATGAAACTGAACTATTTCTAACAAATGGATTCAAGTTAATGTTCAGTTCTAAATTAGTATCTTTCATTTCAAAATGGTTAATAGAAAAGTTCATTGTCATATATAGAGCAGATATTACAGAACTAAGAAGAAAATTAGATAGCACTGAAAGTGGTAAAATTTATATCAGTGAAACTACAAATGAAGCCGCTAAATTATTTGGCATTAATTCAAATGCATTAGGTTACGTTATCCCTGAAGATGGCGCAGAATCTCAACTATGCTCAATCTTTAAAGATAAAAATATCGCAATTCCAGCAGAAATCTTTGAATCCTATGGAACAATTAGATTTATTAAGATGTTCCCATTGATTTTAAAAGCTTTGACAGAAGGTGCAGTATTAGTTTTAGATGAATTTGATGCCAATATACATCCAATGGCTGTCATGAATATTATTAATATTTTCCATAATGATGATATCAACAAGAAGAATGCACAATTAATTTTTAATACACATAATCCTATTTTCTTGAATTCAAATATAGTAAGAAGAGATGAAATTAAGTTTGTAGAAAGAGATGAGGAAACATATCTAAGCACTCATTATTCTTTATCAGACTTTAAAACATCTGGAACTACAGGAGTTAGATTAAGTGATGATTATTTGAAGCACTATTTCTTAGGAAGATATGGTGCTGTTAAAGATATTGATTTCTATGATTTGTTTGAAAATCTCATGAATGATAACTCAAGTGAGGATGATCCACATGAATAGAAAATAAATATCTGAATTATAAAAATCACGAAGTAGAATTATACTCCGTGATTTTTAACAGTTAAAGCATAGAAAATACCTAGTTATTTTAAATTTCCAGTTTTAGATTGAATTGCCCATTTCATAGGCTAGTTTATATATCCTGATCCTTTACTAGACCTGCATCCATTACTTTTGTCGTATAAAGTGTGTGGTATTCCTTTTTGAATTAACACCAAACAAAGAAACTATAGAAGCAATGGAAGAAGCAAAAAGAATAACTTATGATTCTTCTATTAAGGGTCATGATAATTTAGATGAGTTGTTTGAGGAACTCAAAAGCTAGTTACCATGCAGTAAGGTATGGTATTTTTTGATACAAAAAACACCACTTATTAGAGATGTTCATAGTTGCATTAAGAAAAATACAATAATACTCATAACTATTACAACACTACCCATAATAATAAACATCATAGATGCAAAACTATTATGAATAGGTCTATCTACATAACAGATTTTTGGTTTATCAGGATTATAGAAAACAATCATTTTACTATTGATAGGCCATAGTTTTTCTGCCATCTGACGGACATTTACAATAGCCCCTGATTTTATATGTAGGTATCCTTTTTTATCTTCATAAGCGTTAGATTTGATTGGCAGTGGTATTCCTGATGCTTTGACAGACTTAATTCCTTTGTATTTCTTCTTTGTCTTATAAGTTACATCATCTATTATGTATTCTACTATTGGATACATGCGTGATTCTCCTAAAAAACCATAACTAATTACTTTTCCTTCCACACTTTTTGTACATCGTTTATTATTTCTTTTAGAAATCATGTTCATAATTATTCCAGATATAATTAATATCAAACCTATTCCACCGTCTACTAGTAATTGTACCATTGCCATTTAGATCACCCTGCCTCATTATAACACATGGAAAAAGAACGTCTCAATGAAGAGACGTTCTAGTTATGAACCGCCCCTGTCAAGTAGACAGGTGAAATAATTAAAAACATGTACCCTTGCC
>NZ_UQGV01000028.1 GCF_900540665.1 uncultured Catenibacterium sp.
CCATAATATTCATTTATTCTATTTTTTCTAAATTATTCAAACTTGTTTTTAAGTTCGTCTTTTTTTATACGTTTTGATTGATTTTTGTTTCACACTTTTCTCCTTTATTTGAAAAAACTAAGGTTTTACCCTTAGTTTCTTAGCAAGCTTGTAGGCACCATATTCCGGTGTATGGATAGGTGAAATAAGAGTCTCTATTGTTTCATTAAGAACAGGTAGAATGTAGTTAGAAGCATGCTCAAATACTCCTCCAATGTAGGAAATAGTAGGTATTGAGTGATGCTCTTTTAAGAGCGTTTGTATAAGTGAACGAATTTCTAAGGCTGCCTGTTTATAAATATCTATCGCATAAGGATCTCCCAGATCGGCAGCTAAACCATTGATATAAGCATAGGATGCAATAGAGGTACGATTTAGATGATTCATAAATGTGATAATATCATAATCAACATCTAGATCACATTCCTTCATAATAAGGTCATAAAGGACTGTTTTAGGGAGTCTGCCATCTATTTCTTTACAGAATGTATTAAACATCTTCTTCGCAATCCAGTAAGCACTGCCTTCATCTCCTAATTGATAACCCCAGCCTCCACAACGTGTCAGCTTATTATTCTTGAGTGATAAAGCAATACTGCCTGTTCCTGCAATGACCACAATACCATCATGACCATCTAATGCGCCTTCTATCGCAATTCTTACATCACTCTCTACAACAAAAGGTCTATCTCTAAATGCTTCTTTACATATGTATTCTATTTTATCTCTTAGTTCTTTCTGTTGGCCATATCCTGCAAGTCCTGCACCAATAATGGCAGTATGATCAGGATCTAGCTGATTGACACCGTTTCTTAATATTTCAATAGATTGATCTTGTGGCTGAGTTAAAACATGTACTGTAGGAAGGATTAATTCTTTTAAACGAGATCCGTTCTCATCAAAAAGAACCATCTTTGTTTTTGTGCCACCACCATCTATACCTATATATAACATTTCTGTTACCTCTTAATTTTCAGATGCTTCGTTTGCTTTTTCTTCTTCTAATAGTTCGTTATCGTACATCTTAAAGAATGGATAATACATAATAACTGAAAGTAGGATCAATACAATACTTAATACTGCTGCTCTCCAGTCCCCACCACATGCTAAATAAGCACCAATTGGGCCAGGAAGTGTCCATGGGGCAATAGTCACTGCACAGTTTACTAAATGCATTGCAGTCGCAATCCATGCAACTGTTGCTAAAACTATTGGGACTAAGATGAATGGAATTAACAACATTGGGTTTAATACGATTGGTGCACCAAAGATCATTGGTTCATTAATGTTGAATAATGAAGGAAGGATCGTTGTTCTACCAAGTGTTTTACCATATTTACTCTTAGCTGCAAAACAGAATAAGATTGCAAGTCCTAAAGTAGCACCAGAACCACCAATATGGACAAACCACTGTAAGAATGGTTCTACACCAATATGAGTCGCAGCTTTACCTGCTGCAACTGCTGCTGTATTTTGATCAAGTAAGATTAACCAGATTGGTCTAGCAAGTGAACTGACAATAGAGTCACCATGAATACCAAATGACCAGAAGAACATGATCAAGAAAATAATTAATAATGTAGAAGGTAATGTATCAGTCGCATTGACTAAAGGTTTAATAAGATTACCCACAATGCTATGAACATCTACACCTAACCACATAGTTAATGTAGAAATACCTAAGATAATGATAATAGTAGGTGTCAATGATTCAAATGATCTTGCGACTGCAGGTGGAACAGCTGCAGGCATAGTGATCTTTAATCCTTTAACCTGTGTAAAACGATATACTTCTACTCCAATAAAAGCAGAAATAATACCAATAAACATACCTGCTGAACCTAAGTGTTCTGCAGGAATAACATAACCAGATGGTAACTGCTGTAAGAATGCATTTAATTCAGCATTCTTAGTTGCAAGAGCTGCAATAGAGTCTGTTACATCTGGAATAGATGCTGGAACAACTGTTAGCAGGAACGTAAGTTCTGCCATGATTGCACCACTTAAACCATCTAAATCATATGATTTAGCTAAAGAGTAACCAATACCAAATACAGCATAGAGTGTCATGATATACATTGACATTCTATATGGTAGTAGAATTGCGACTGCGTTCGCTTTAATGAATTTTGCGAGTGCCCAGCTTTCAGGCATCTGGTTGTAAGAAAATGCGACAACCATTAATAATGAACTAACGATGATGATTGGTAATGTTGCAATAATACCATCACGAATCGCACGTAAATGTCTTTGATTAGAGAGTTTTTCTAATGGACCCGCTAATTTACCTTCAATGACATTTGTAATTGCATCGAACATAATTTTTTCTCCTATTATTTAATCATTAATATTAATACAAAGGCCATCAAAGAGAAGAGACCTGTTACAAGCCAAAAGTTTTTGCATAATCCTTCTTTTCTTTCAATGAAATACTGGGAATAAGCTACACTGAGTCCACATACAAGACCACTAATTAGGGCATTAGGAAGTCTGAAATCAATGTGGAGATAAGTGAATCCATTGACACAGATGATAAGTGACAACATTGTAGAAACAAGAATAAGTAATGCACTCTTGAAACCAAACATAGGGATATCATAATCCGTCATACCAAAGACATTCTTGTTTTGTTTATTGTTTTGATTCTTTACAACGTACTTATTCATCTCATATTCTCCTATAGATTACTTTTTACAGTTTTACTGATATTTCCATTGTTTTTAAGAAGAGCTTCTTCACATTCTTTTTCATCTTTACCTGTTAAACCAGATAGAATCGCAATCTTTACATTGTAGTGACATTTTGTTAATAGGGCGATTGATTCTTCTTCAGAACAATCTAAAGATTGTGAGACAATGTTTATAGCTCTAATCCTAAGTTTTTCATTGGTAGGCTGTACATCAACCATAAGGTTTTTATAGACCTTTCCTCTTTTGATCATTACAGATGTAGAAAGCATATTTAAGACAAGTTTTTGTGCGGTACCTGCCTTCATTCTCGTAGAACCCGTTACGACTTCTGCACCTGTAATTACTTCAATTGGATAGTTGGAATATTTTGATATTTCCCCATTGTGAACACAACAGATAGAAACTGTCTGGCATCCTAGTGTGCGCGCATATTGAAGTCCGCCAATGACATAAGGTGTTCTGCCTGATGCTGCAATACCACATACAACATCTTTGTCTGTTAAGTGGATGTTCTTTAAGTCCTCTACAGCAAGTTCCTGAGAATCTTCTGCACCTTCTATTGCAGTTGTGAGTGCGATGTTCCCACCAGCGATTAATCCTTGTACAAGTTGAGGATCAACACCATAGGTAGGAGGACATTCTGATGCATCTAGTACACCTAATCTCCCTGATGTACCAGCACCAATATAAATCAGTCTGCCACCTTGACTCATCTGTTGATAGATACAGTCAACAGCATCTGAAATTTGCGGTAAGACGTCTCTTACAGCTAAAGCCACCTTCTGATCTTCATTATTAATAGTAGTAAGAATATCTATCGTAGACATTTCATCTATATGTAATGAATCAGGATTTGACTGTTCTGTATCTAAGTTATTTAAGTTCATTCTTGTTCCCTCCTTCCAATATCATTATAGACTTGTTGAAATATTATTTCAAGTATATTTCATTATAAATGAAATGTTATTTCTATAATAAAAGACTCATAGTGAAATATGAGTCTACTTTTTGAGTATAGAGACATTGTCTTTAGAATCTATGAGATTCTTTTTATGTTCTTCAAAGTTCTTCTTAAATACACCATAGTACAATAAGTCAGTTATCACAAATGAAGAGATACGAGAAGAGACTGCACCAATACGCAAGGCTTTTTCTTCACTTGGTACTTTAAGTGAGTAGGTACTTAGTTTAGAAATTGGATTAGAGTTGATCTGTGTAATAGAGATAAATGGTATTTGTTTTTCATGTAACACTCTAGCAACATCTACTAAACCAGTTGTAGAACCTGAGTAACTGATAATAAGTGCTGCATCATTTTGATCCATGCTTTGGGCAAAGGTCATCTGTACATGTAAATCAGCGTTATAGATCACCTTCTTGCCTATACGCATGAGTTTTTGGTAGATATCTAAACCAATGACTGATGAACCACCTACACCAAAGAGATAGATAGTAGAAGCATTATTGAGTAAGTCTATTGATGCTTCTAGTGTATCTATGTTTATTAACTGGTATGTTTTTAAGACTGTATTCATGTTTAATCTACAGCCTTTTTCTACTAGTGTACCGATATTATCTTCTGGTTCAAAGATGAGATCTACTTCTTGTTTTTCTTCTTCTTTAGTAGATTGGGCTAAGTTCATCTTTAAATCACTGAAGCCTTTAAAACCTATTTTCTTTGAGAAACGAATAATAGCAGCTGCAGAGGTATTTGTCTTTTCACCTAGTGCCTGTGCAGAATCCTGTAAAATATCATTTTCTAGTATGTATTCAGCTATAAGCTTTTCTGTTGCAGTATAGCTATCATTGTATTCTTTAATTCTTAAATATGCGTTCATGAGATCACCTCCGATTAACCTTATTATAGCATATAGAAAGAGTTGTTTTGTATATAAAAATATCCCCTAGAGGGGGGATTGGAAATCATGAGGTTTCCGTACTTGCCATTTTATACTGTCAAAAATTCAGTTTTCAACTTTTTATAGAAAACATCATAATTAAGTTGTTCACATCATTTTAATCAGTGCTTAAAAAGATTACCAAGATTCAACCTATTTCATTGTCCTTCTTATGATTTTTTGTTTATTATTCTTATCAAATTATATTTTCCCTTCAAGAATTAAATATATCACTTTACCATAGAATATAATTCTTTTTACCTTTATGTTTTTTAACTTTTTTCCTCTATTCTTACCCTTTAACATTTTATCCCAATATTCATCTATTTCTTTATTAGTTAAACTATCATCAAATACCTTTGAATACTTTTGGAATTGTTCTTTGAGATCGTTATTAGTCACATTATCGGAATTATTTAGAATAGCAACAGCCATTTTATTCCCAAACATGTTTTTACGTTGTATCCATATTCCTAATTTCTCGTTTGATATATCAACTATACTAGGCGAATCTTTTCCTTCAAGTTTTTTCATACTTACCATATCACTGGTAATATCTGGATCATTAATTTCGTTATATTTATTCAAAAAAGAATTAATACTTTTATCTTTTTTATAAATCAACTTTTCTTTTACCTTTTTCTTAACTCCAAAGAAACTATTTTCTAATATGTCTTTAGTTGTACTTTTTGATTTATTTGTTGTACCACAGCTTACTAATACCAAGCAAAGAAGCAGTATGATTACTTTTCTCATATCAACACCCCTCGTATTCGTTTCACATTTAACCCATATCCAATTATTGCACCAACTATACCACCGACAATATGTACTATATTTGAAATATTGTTCTGAACTGCAATACCTTCATATACCTGCTGTCCAATATGCAACCACTATAAATGTAATAAGAATTTCTTCTTCTCTAAAATCAATAAATGAAACAAACATAATAAAAGCAAAAACTGCTCCACTCTACTTCTTGTGGTTTTTCTTCTTTAGTAGATTGAGCAAGGTTCATATTTAGATCACTAAACCTGTTTTCTTTAAGATACTGATATTAGCTATTGCAGAATCTTGTAGTATATAACTAGCTATTAGCTTTTCTGTAGCAGTATAACCATCTATTCTTAAGTATGCATTCATAGGACTACCACCGATTAACTATATTATAACATATAAAAAGAATTGTTTTGAATATGAAAACATCCTCTGAAGAGGGGATTGGAAACTATTTTAAGGAATCTTAATTACATCACTTGTCATCTATCAAATAAGAACTATTGTACATTTTATGTTTTACTTTCTTAACCATATCCGAATCTAACTTATTCAAAAACATTTCAAAATCAATTTGTGATTTTGCTTTAATTTCTTTTAGTTTTTTAGCATCCGAAATCTTTCTTTTTGCTTCACTTTTAGGATATCCACCACCAAAAGATTCTAAAAATAATGCTTTGATTGTTTCCTCTAAATTATTTTCACCTGTATATGTATATTCTTCTCCAAGAGGTAAAGATACTACATTTCCATTATTGATCTGTGCAAATAAATAGGCATCTTTCGCAGTTGGAACATACCCGCATAAAACACCGGGCATACTATTACAAGCAAGCATCATCCCTTGTCCTGAAGAACATCCAGTCACAGCAAAATCAACTATATGACTGTTTATGAGTATTCCAATCAACAATGCAATCTCAACATAAGTATAGTTTTCATCTTCATCTACAAAACATCCAAAATTAATAACTTCTGCATCTTTAGCATATTTCTTTGTATATTTATAAAGCATCTCATTTTTTGATACTTGTGAACTTGCTTGTACGACTGCTATCTTCATTAATATTCCTCCAATAGTGTATCTATGTTAATACTGTATTCGTATTTAATCTGCTCCTTGTTTTTCTTCTTCAGTAGATTCATCTTTAGATTAATAAACACTTTAAAGCCTGTTTTCTTTGAGAAACGGATATTAGCTGCTGCAAAATCTTGTAGGATATAGTCAGCCATTAGCTTTTCTGTAAGGGTATAGCTATCTATATTAAGTATGCATTCATAGGATTAACACCATTATAGCATATAAGAAGAATTGTTATGTATATGGAAATATCCCCTAAAGAGGGGATTGAAGAGTATGTCCCCTAGAAGGGTTAATTGTTATGAATCAATATAAGGATAAGATAGGAGTAAACCATACTATAGAACCGTGTTCGTCTCCAGCAGGGGTTACTTATTATGAACGATTTTTGATATGAATGCACTACAGCTCTTAGAGAAGAGGTTTCCGTCCCCAACAGGGGTTAACTATTATGAATATGAATATGCGAATTTGATTATTGGGAGCTGAAAAAATGTGTTTCCATCCCCAACAGGGGTTAACTATTATGAATCGAAAAAGAGCAGTTGCAAGAAAACGAAGATAGAACTTAGTTTCCGTCCCCAACAGGGGTTAACTATTATGAATACAAAAAAGAATGTTCATGAAAAAAGCAAGCTTCTGTTTCCGTCCCCAACAGGGGTTAACTATTATGAATACAAAAACAGTAACGGATTATAAAACTGCTTCATGTTGGTTTCCGTCCCCAACAGGGGTTAACTATTATGAATGAAAGTGGAGTTATTGTTATTAAGCATTGGAGATTGCATAACGTTTCCGTCCCCAACAGGGGTTAACTATTATGAATTATTCACTGGGTGCATTCCTTGGTATGGCAACTGAAGAAGAGTTTCCGTCCCCAACAGGGGTTAACTATTATGAATAGTAATATCTATTTCAAACTCTTGTACATATAAATCTTTAATGGTTTCCGTCCCCAACAGGGGTTAACTATTATGAATACAAGAGATGTTTTATGCGAACGTTGTTATAAATAAAGTTTCCGTCCCCAACAGGGGTTAACTATTATGAATATTAGAAGTTCAATACGATAGATACGGCAATGAATTATGTTTCCGTCCCCAACAGGGGTTAACTATTATGAATCTTCTGATGGAGAACCTATTTGTGATGATTGTTATGAAGAAAAAGTTTCCGTCCCCAACAGGGGTTAACTATTATGAATCAATAATTACGTTAAGTATGTAGTGTGTAAACACACTGATAAGTTTCCGTCCCCAACAGGGGTTAACTATTATGAATGTTGAATTGGTAAAAGTTGATAGTGACAACGCTATTACGTTTCCGTCCCCAACAGGGGTTAACTATTATGAATTTGAAAGTGAAAAAACACTAGAAGAAATTGAAGCAAAAAGAGTTTCCGTCCCCAACAGGGGTTAACTATTATGAATACTTAAGCAAGAACTTGTACAACAAAATGACTATAAGTTTCCGTCCCCAACAGGGGTTAACTATTATGAATTTGTTTATGAAAATGGGAAGTGGTAAAACAAGAGTCGCTTTAGAAGTTTCCGTCCCCAACAGGGGTTAACTATTATGAATCCTTACCTACAAAAACCTGATAAACACTACTTAAAATACCCAAAATTCGTGGCAAAACTACTTTTAGTATTCATAACCATAAGATTTCCTACAAAACCTTCATTTTTCCCAATATTTATCAGTAGCGTGGCAAAAAATATAGATAAGAGTGTTCTATATCATCAAGAACACTCTTATCATACTTTAATTAATCAATTCTTTCAATAATCAACTGATTCATCAAATCATAACTATTCCAGTATTCATCTATAATATCTAAATCTGTATAACTAAATACTTTCTCTATCTTTTTCATAATCGCATTAGAAGAGAAGTTAGTCTTGTCCTTTATTACATCATCTGTAACACAAACCATTTCATGTGCTGTAATATTACGAATATTACCTTCTACACTACGTAAATCTGAAACGAGATCTGCTGCTTCTTTTCTACTACTAGGTATGAAATCATTCAATAATACAACCAATGGTTCAGAATAAATAGGTCCTTCTTTAAAACCATTTAAATAGTAATTATTCAATGATTTCAAAACATCACTACCATTTAGTTTATCTAAATCCCATATACGCATAGAATGTCTTTTCTTCTTCTCTATTCTACAGTATTTATTAATATCAATACCTGTTTCATATTTTAATACCATTTCAAACAAGTCCACAAATAAAGGTGTAATAGATCTAATAAAGTCTGCATATTCATGTCTTCTTCTCTTTACATCAATATTTAATGCATACTCAAATAGTTTAATTCCTTTATCATCCTTGACAGGAAAACAATAAGCCTTTTCCTTTAAAGATATCTCTAATGCTTTCTTATAATCCAATGATTCTCTATACTTAGCCATTTCAATCAAAGAATAATAACCTTTTTCCATAGCACTCTTCTTAATAGTCTTCGATACTTGTAATGCTGCAGAATAATCATAAGCCTCTATATGTTTCTTAATAATCTCTTCTTTCTTAATAATAGCTAATGTAGGACATTCTACTTCTATACATCTATTTGTAGAATCTGGATTATTGTCTTCGTCTAATTCCCATAAAGTCTCATAATCATTTTCTTTATGAGAATGTTCATTAAGTTTACCTGTTGGTGTTACAACCTGTATTGTACGACAAGGTAATTCTCCTAATGTCTTTAATACAACTAACCCACTCTTCATTGCTGGTGTACCAGAAGATATATTTAAAAGGAATTCATCATCTTCCTCCATATCTCCCATAATATCCATTAATATATTTCTGAAATCCTTATAGAAGTAATCAAACTCTTGTACTTTAGTTAATTCATTACGTTCTATATATTCCACATCTATATGTCTATTCTGTAATTCAGCTATTTTCTCTATGCAATATCCATATGGATTATACTTATGATGCTTTTCAGCCATCTCCTTAGATAAATATAAAATAACTTTATCTGGCGCATAATGTCTGCATATATGCAACATAGAACCATCTCTATAGTTATTCTGAGATATTGGATCAGTACCTCCTACAGGAGAAAATAAAATCTTTTTACCCATCTTATATCACAATAATATCCTCAGACTCTTCACTTTCATCTTTACCCCAGGATATTATCTGCCCCTTTCCATTAATCTTATATATTCTTACACTATCTTGAGTCCCTATTCTTTTAGGTATACCTTTAACCAGTTTATCAAATTTATTCTTTCTTAAATGTGCTTCAAAGGCTGATTTCTGTACTCTTACTCCATAGCCTGATAACCATTTCGCAAATCTTTGTCTCTTTCTATTATCCACAATATCATAGATAATCAATACGAACACTTTTCTGATTGATTTATTCTCATCAACCTCAAAGAAATAATCTTCTCTTTCCATAGTGATTACCTAATCATAATAGGAGAATACATTGATACATCCTCATGTATTATTGCATCCACTAATGAACTCATTTGAAAAGATATCGCACTTCTGAAACTTACTGGATAATCAATATAATCTAAGTATTTCTGACATATCTGAAACTTATTTTCTAGTTTCTTGATGAATTTATTCAATGCTTGTTTAGAGATATAAATCCCTTCTCCATCATCTGAATAAAACTCATCAATATGTACTTCATGTCCATTGATCATACTCATCACTGTAGAGTCTATAAGGACAGCTCTCCATTCTTCCATCATATCACTTGCAAGTGTTGGATGTTTTTCTGCATCTCTATGAAGAAATCCAAAATATGCATTTAAACCTTTTATCTCTATTTCTCCATAGAGTTCATTCATCAAGATAGAATAACCTAAACTTAACATAGAATTAAATGCATCACGAGGGGGTCTTTTACTTCTTCCTTCAAACTTAAATGCATCATCAATACAGATGGATAAGCCTTTAAAATAATACTTTGCAGCACTTCCTTCATATCCCATGAGTTCTTCTATACTCTTTACATAATTCACTTTTCTTAAAGCACTCTTCATATGTAATTCAATATCACTTAGATTTTGATTTGTACTTCTAGAATATCTTTTCAATACTACAATCTGGTTATGTATCTTTGCATAAATGATTTTCTTAGAAAGTTCTAATGCGAATGGTTGATCATATAATCCTGTCTGTTTTCTTTGAAGAGTCGCTTTAATATGACCTGTTGAAGATAACCTACCAAAATAGTGACCACCCTTAGAAAAATAAGATAAAGAAATACCTTTCTTTAAACATTCTTGAATACATTGTGTTGTAACTTGTGCATGACCTAATAGAGTAATACCATCAATGCTTTCTACTGGAATAGTACGAACCATTCCATCTTTATACTTGACTGTTATTCTATTATCCTGCTTACCTATAACACAATCACTTTTATCAATATACAATATACTCATAACGCTTCCTCCTTGTATTGTCCCTTAAAAGAGAAGGAGAAAGCTGATACTTGGTTACCCAAGTATCAGTTAAGTTCTTCTATTTTGTCTAATTGACATAAACCCATTTGTAGTAATTGATCATGATAATATGTACATTTGATTGTATGTGGAGAAATACCATAAAGACGTAAATCATCCTCATGTTTATGAAGATTGCGTCTTGTCTTCTTATCAAATGTTGTTGTGTTAACCATAATCTGCTGGACTATACGTACTGTTTGTTCACTGTCTTCTCCATCATAGAGTGGATAAACTGCTGTTTTACTTGCATATCCACTTCCTCCACCTAGAAATACAGATCCATCATCTATATAATCAACTATATAATCAGGTTCAGTAAACGGTTTAACAAAGTACTTATTATAATTATCATCAAAGTAGTTAATGGATTCTAAAATATCCTCTTTAGTATATGGACAGATGCTCGTATCTATAGTAACTGTAAATACAATGTCTGTACCAGGCTTTAAACATTCCCTTACTGAAGGCAAGTTTTTAGCCCCTTTCTTAACATGCACATCTACTTTTTGAGCTAAAGTAAGATCTTCTACTGATAATGGTTCACTATCACTCACAATAAATCCAGCCATTATATCATTGACTGCATCATCAACCCTTGTTTTAGGTCTATGTAATGTTCTAAAGGTTTTTGCTTCAATATCCTGGATATTTCTAGATAAATATCTCTGCTTTTTAGGTTTTATTTCAAATGCTTTCTCTTTGAACTGTTTTCTTTGAATCGTATAATCCTTTGAATGATTAATTAATCTATCTGCAAGAAAAATTGTTCTAAACATACCTTTAAGAGAACTACCAGGAACATAAGGGTTCCCATAAGGATCCTTTACAAACTCCAACATGACATTTTTTCTTTTCGTTTCTTCGATATCCCCTTTATCCAAAGTATACTTGATACATTTATCAATAATAGAATTATTAATCTGATTCTTCTTTATCCAAACACCTAAATTTTCATGTTCATCTAACATAAAAGCTTCAAAAGAATTGAGCTTATTGATTTTCTTTAATTCTAGATAAAACTTTGCGATATCAATGACTGCAATCTGATTATTCTTATAGAACAAGTATTCCTTTTTAGATAATTCTTTCCCACTCCAAATAAATACAGGGCCTAATACTTTTAAATGTATACGATAAGACTTTAAATAGTTCTTCATACTTCTACCCCCATAAATAATGGTTTTGCATACTTATACACAAAATGGTTTCCACCTGAAGATACATCATAAACATCTCCCTGATAAGTCTTATTAAAGCATGAACCTGCTTTAAATAAGTAAATATCTTTCTTTCTACGCTGTTCTTTAGAATAAGTATATGAGTCTACGAAACCACTTCTTTTTACAAGTAAATAACGTGAATCATCTAAAACATCATCTAGTTCATCTTCTGTAGGAAGAGATACTGAGAGCGTCATGACTTCACCTTTTGTATTAAGACGTTTATTTAATTCTTTTGGTAATTCTGCTATTTCTAAATCAAAGTGTCCTAAGCCAGAATTCTTCTTACCACCAATACCTGATAAACTTAACATTTCGAATAATTCATCAAATAAGTCTAATATTTCTTGAGAATCATAACCTACAACTATATATAAGCCATTCTCTTCTTTAAATCGATAAATACCTACACGATAAGGAACTGCTTCTTCGTTTCCTCTAATTGATGCAGAAGTTTTTAATGCATGTACACCTAATTTTTTAATATCAAAACATTTATTAATAGGATATTGTCCTTTAAGATACTGATCTAATAAAGAAACCTGTATATATTCTAGTTTCTTAAACTTCTTACGTGTTGTCATATCTTCACTTTGAACCACCTGTTCAATCTTCTTCATTGGTTTAGGAATAAAAAACTCTTGATTCATATAAGGAAATGCATCAGAGAATACCAAATGATTCTCTTTAACACTTTTTAATAATGTCTCTAACTTATCAATCTTAAGTGCTTCTATACATAAAGCAGAAAAGAGAGTATCTGCCTGAAAAGTGATTTCTGACTTTTCTAAGGAATGTTCACCAAAATGTACACCCTGTGTAAAAATCATTTTATAAATCTTATAGTTCATGGTGCCTACCACCTTTCATTATTGAGATACTTTACTTAAAATCTCATTGATTTTATCTTTTACACTCTTATCTAATTGACCAATTGCTGCTTTTGCATGTAAATTAGTGAATTTAACTTTACCATATCCTCTAGAACCACTACCACCTAAATAATCAAACTGAAGCATCTTGAAGGCTTCTGCAATGAGTTCAATATCTTCATATAAATCATCCATATTATCTACTTCATAAAGGATATCTAAATCAAATTCTGAACCTCTTACAACTCTTTCAATCTGTCTTGGATTCGCTACTGCAGTAGCACGGTTAATAGTATTTTCAAACTTAACTTCTGTTAAGCTGTTTAGACCTTTATTTCTTAATTCATCAGCATTAGAAAGAATCATATCAGAAATCTGGATTCTACTCTTTTTTATATGATTCTTTTCGGCACTACCAAATACTCTTTTGATTCTTTCACAATCCTGATCAGGTTTATCCGCAACTGATTCATTATATTCTTTCGCAAGTAGTGTACGCATCTTTCCTTTTAATGAGCTTCCTGGAATCATTGGACAACCTGAAAGTACATCTTTAATAACTGGAGAATCAACTGCACCAATTGCAGCAAAAGCTGACGAACCTCCAATATGCATTCCTGTTAATACTTCAATTTTTCCTTTAATCTGAATTTTTGTATACATAATCCTACTGATCCTTTCCACCATGATATTTATGGAATGCAACTAATGCTTCCATATACTGATAATATTGAATATATCTTTTTCTAGTTTTAATACTTTTTAAGAAAGGAAGAAGCTTAGCTGTTTCAATAAAGCTTTTCACTTTCTCATCTCGACCTGCTTCATAATAGAATCTTACTGTGAGATAACTTACTCTATCTAATAATTCTTCAGATAAGTTCTCTTCTGGGTATTCTAATACTTCATTGAGGATATCTGCAGACATAGCCAATAAGTTTCTAATTTGTGAAACTGTTAATAATCCAACAGGTTTCCCCCTCTGATTCTTTTTTGTTTTTAATACTTTAATTGTATTTTCTACTTTATCTAGATCTAAACTCATAAACTACTCCTCACTTTCTCTTAGAGAATAAACAAATATATTAATAGCTGTCTTTAGTTCACGACAGTCTTTTTCATTTTGATACCACTTATACATATGATCTGAGAATTCTTTATATGCTTCTTTTTCAGCTGTAGTTGCTTTAGAATTAGGTTCCATTCTTGCAAGTAAGTAAACAAATCTCGCAAAGTTAATTCCTTCATTTCTCTTTCTAATTAACTCTAATAAGTGATATAAGAACGCTTTTCCTCTTTCTGTATCAGACTTATCACCATTCATAGACTTTCCAAAGAACTGGTATAATACTGCATATTTCTCTTTAATAACTCTTTCTGTAAAGTCACCCCAGGTATATGTACCATCACTAATATGATCTTCTTCACCTTCTTTATGATCTTTACCATCTTCAAATAATGTGATTGAATTCTTACCTTCATGGCCTTTAGACTTATCTTCCATTTCTGCCACTTCATCTGCAATAACACTAATTGGATAAGTAGATGTATATAAACCAATACCACCTGATATAGTAAGTGTATTTTCTGTATAAACCTTTAAAGAATCTTTAATATCAACAGCAAGTTCAATGACATCATTCCAGGCACCAACTATAAATAAGTCATCTCCACCTGAATAAACAATAGCTGCATGACGTGGATGGCCTTCTTCATGATCAATATAATAAGACCCTTTCTCTAGAATACTCTTGATATGATATTTAAAGAATAAAGATAACTGTCTTGATAATGTAGCTGTACGAGAGAGTGTCATATACTTATCTGGAAAACCTGCCACAAAGGCATGTCCTAAGTTATCTACATCAGCTCTGAGTACTGCAATTCTCTTGATACCATTTGATTTTTCAGCTAACTTTACAAATTCATCTTCAGAATGGTAATCCCCTACCCATAACTTAGTAGAAATACTTTTACCTGTATGAGGGTTATTCTTACAATAAGCTCTTACAAAAGAGTCATCATTAACCATTCTTTCTTTTAAGGTTTCTTCACTATCAGATACAAGGTAATAGTCACCAGGTAATGGTAAACCTTGTTTCTTTTGTTGAGTAATAGAGAAGAAATCCATATCCATTAGTTTCTTAGAGAACTTAATTAATGATTCACAAATAGAACATTCTCCATCCTCATTCACTTTACCTAGTCTCTTACATACTCTACATTCTCTTTCATAGTCATCTGCCTGTATCTTGTTTAATGCGATGATTTCAGCCGCTGTATAACGATGAGATTTATTTAATGAAAGCTTTGTAGAAAGTTCTCTATAAAGTTCTGAATAAGAACCATTTGGTTCATTCTGTAAATCTTTACTACTACAAGGAACATAAGCACCTGCAATATATAAAGCTGTTTGGAAATGTTTTAAGAACCACTTATTCACATTCTTGATTTCTTCATCAAATATTGTTTGTGTTTCTTTTGTATTAGGCAGAATCATATAACAATGACCACCACCACTATAAATAAGATTAGCACGTGAAAGATGAAGTTTATCTAATAGTGTATCAATAATATGTTCCATCATGATTTCTAGATAGAAAGAACGTGAGCGTAAAGATTTTAATGCACTCTTAGTTGTAATAGTGTAAATAAACTTCTGTATTCCTGAGATATCTAAAGAAGCAAGTAAGAAGGCTTTCTTATCATAGAATAGAGACGCATTCTTATATAATTCTGTCTTATAATCTGTAATATTCTGTTCCTTTAAATAGGCATAAATAGCACTTGCGAATGCAGCTGTGAGCTTCACATGATCATAAAGTGATATATCAGCCACTTCTTTCTTAGATGTAGAAGAAGGGACAAATGATAAATTAGCTTCTAATACTTCTAATAATGAATTGATATAAGCATGATCTTTTAAATCTAATCCATTCAAGTTAGAAGATATATTACTCAGTATTTCACTGTATTGTGATGCATTGAATTCTGTTTTTGTATTGGTAGGATAGTTGATATTATCCTTTAAACTTCCTGCGTGATAGTATAGATTACCTTTATTCCCATTTAAGAGATTAAATACAGGTTGTAATGCAGTATGTATTTCAAATCCTTTGTCTTCTATTTCTTTGTTTCTTCTATCTGCACCAGAAGCGATATTATCCGCAATATAAGTAATATAGGCAATAGAATCATCATCAATAGAAGATTGACGTAAAGCATCAGCATGATGATATCTTACTGCATTCAAGATATCTTTATCATCTGTATAGTTCTTGAGATACTCATAACCACTTTGACTATGTTTACGACCATCCATTCCTTTTCTATAAACAACTTTACCTATATCATGAAGCAAGCTTCCTATGATGATTTTAGTTTCATGATCTGTCATTCATTATCCCTCCTTACGATTTGTATAGCACCCATTCCTAAACCTGTTTTAATACCTACTCCAGAATATTCTCCAAACTCTAAAAATAGTCTTATAAATTTTGCAGCTGTATCTGTACTTGTGATTTTAATGGTCATAGTACCAAAGAAAGAAGGAATCTTTACTCCCTGTAGTGGGAATAAATAAGAGCGGAGATTATATTTTACTATCTCACTTCCTTCTACAAGCATATCTAATGTATCTTCATCAAACATACTGGCTTCTTTTAATACAGAATCATATTTATTCATTAAACTCTGATAAATTAAGCGTAAATCAGGATAATTGATATATCTGCCATAACTTTTAAAAGACATAGGTGTGAGTATTCTTATTTCTAAATATCTTTCTGCAGGTTTATTGTAGAAGTGATCCATTAATTGTTCCTGGGATACCATCTTTAACTGTTTAGAAACAAATGAAATGGGTTCTTTTTCTTTGTTTAAAGTAATCTGTTGGATAGAATCATCCAGTATTGGATTCATCATATAGTGTGATGAATCATCATCACATGTACATATTGTCCAATATACTTTGTCTTTGTCTTTATAAACATACTGGCTATAAGGATGTCTATTCTGTTGATGAAGAATAGATACATAGTCTGTATCCATTAATTCAAATAGTGCTCCTTGAAAACAAGAAGATTTTCTAAAGTCAATTTTGTCTGTATCCAGTTCTATTTTAAGTTTCTTATACATCAGGCGCCCTCCTCAATAATGTATACGCTTACTATATTATAACATAATATCTATTGTTTCCTTTCATCCACCATCCGATAATTGTAAGTTTTATTGTTTAAATGAGATGAATATTTTATCGAATAGTTTATTATATAGTATTTTGTTTCGTTTTCAAATAGTTATTTAGAATTTAATAAAAATAGGGAATAAAAATACTCCTTTACAGTATGAGTAAAGGAGTAAATTAGAATATCAGATAAAGTATGTGATAAAGACACAATTAGAGAATAATTAAGAAAACTAATATAAACTCAAACAATGTTATGAGATGTTTAAGTACTTTATAGGTTATTGAACATTATCAGATTATCAAATAAAAACATCCTCTAGGGGATGTTTTCTTTATGTGCCCCCTAAAGGGGTTAACTATTATGAATAAAGCAATAAAACAGCTAACAGAGATTTCTTTATTCGTTTCCGTCCCCAACAGGGGTTAACTATTATGAATCGTTTGTATTAACTTTTGACGGAGCTGATCAGAATTTTGTTTCCGTCCCCAACAGGGGTTAACTATTATGAATAGTACAGTGTTTAAACGTCACAAGCGTTGTAGATGGTTTCCGTCCCCAACAGGGGTTAACTATTATGAATAAAAGAAATTTTAGAAAGATGTTTTGAAAGCAATGTTTCCGTCCCCAACAGGGGTCAACTATTATGAATTCAATTTGGAAATAAACTTATAAACGATATAATAAGGGGTTTCCGTCCCCAACAGGGGTTAACTATTATGAATTTATGTATGAAAGAATTAATAACGAGAATATTCCATTCAGAGTGTTTCCGTCCCTAACAGGGGTTAACTATTATGAATAAAATCGCTGAAAATGTACGTTCTACATTTAAGGGTTTCCGTCCCCAACAGGGGGTTAACTATTATGAATAAAAATCATCAAAAGGATAGAAGTATATGAAAAATGTTTCCGTCCCCAACAGGGGTTAACTATTATGAATGTTAGACAGAAAGACACTAACCTAACTACCCTTAAGTTTCCGTCCCCAACAGGGGTTAACTATTATGAATATTTTCCCCATAACCGCTAGACTCAAAATTTATATGACTGTTTCCGTCCCCAACAGGGGTTAACTATTATGAATATTGAACAGTACGAATTGGATGTTTCAAAAAGAAAGGAAAAGTTTCCGTCCCCAACAGGGGTTAACTATTATGAATTGTAAGCAATGAAGCGCTAGAATTAAAAGGAATGGAGTTTCCGTCCCCAACAGGGGTTAACTATTATGAAAAATGTATAGTAACTTCAACGGTCAAATAAATTTATATGGTTTCCGTCCCCAACAGGGGTTAACTATTATGAATAAGAATGGGAAAAAACTCATGGAAGATTTCTACAATGGGTTTCCGTCCCCAACAGGGGTTAACTATTATGAATAAACACTGCCATGTTGCTAGATGTTGTAAAAGATCTTGTTTCCGTCCCCAACAGGGGTTAACTATTATGAATTGGCATAATGAAGACTATGCAAGAAGTAGAAGAGTGTTTCCGTCCCCAACAGGGGTTAACTATTATGAATAAAACAGCTAAAATTGAATGTTATATCACGGAAGAGTGTTTCCGTCCCCAACAGGGGTTAACTATTATGAATTTAAAATTTTCTTGACATTCTCATACATACAAGTGTATGATCAAGTTTCCGTCCCCAACAGGGGTTAACTATTATGAATTTATTAAATCGCCTTACAATTGAATAGCACTAGTCAATGAGTTATAAGTTTCCGTCCCCAACAGGGGTTAACTATTATGAATCGGAAAATGAGAACATTTGAAAGTGAAAAAACACTAGAGTTTCCGTCCCCAACAGGGGTTAACTATTATGAATATTAATTGGAGGAACAGAAAATGAAAAGAAAAGTAAATAGTTTCCGTCCCCAACAGGGGTTAACTATTATGAATATTGACCTTGATTCATATAATGAATGGTTATTAGAAAATAAAGTTTCCGTCCCCAACAGGGGTTAACTATTATGAATTAGAGGTAATTAAGATGAGTGTTGCAACAGAATTAGAATGTTTCCGTCCCCAACAGGGGTTAACTATTATGAATCCTTATCTATAAAGCCCTGATAAACACTACTTAAAATAACCAAAATGCGTGGCAAAACTACTTTTAGCAATCATAACCATAGAATCTCCTACAAAACATCAATTATTTCTAGTATTTATCAATAGCGTGGCAAAAAGTATAAATAAGAGTGTTCTTACATCATTAAGAACACTCTTATCATACTTTAGTTAATCAATTCTTTCAATACCAACATCAAATGTTCAACCAATAAACATTCACTAATCATTAAGTAAGTACTATTAGAAGACTATTTCATATTTCAAAATGCTTTTTTCTTCATTTTGTACTTCAGTTAATACAGTTGTATTCCCAACTACCTTCAAATTTTTCAATATCATATCAAGTTTGATTGCATCAGATTCTTTCAATCCTGATGTACTGCTTAATTTGATACTTAACTTCTGATAGTTTATAGGTCCTTCAGTAGCCATGCGCATTTCTATAAGGCCCTGAACAGTAGGATCATGCTCTAAATATCTTACGCTAGGCTTCACAGGATTATGTCCAGGAAATCTCATTTCAGCTGCAATATCCATTCTATCATACTCTTTCTTTGTTTTTTCAACTCGTGCTGATCCTTTCCCTTTTTTATTAACACTACCTTTTCCATTTACATTATTCTTAATGAGTGAAGATTTTTCTCTCAAATATGTGACTCTAAAATACTTTGCACCTAAATCCTGAGCAATCTTCTGTAATTCCCTAATACGCACCTGCTTCAATCGTTCAAAATATTCATCTAACACAATATACTTATTGCTATCCGTAGGATCTACATAATAGAAATTCACTTCATCATTAGGATAGAAACTTAAACCAAACTTACTGACTGAGTCCTTAAAGATATTCATCCATTTCTCACCTTTACATGTATCCCAATATCCAATAGAGCCTTTACATACAGCAATTTTAAATTTATCTTCTCTTTCTACAATTCTAATAAGTCTTGAATATCTCGCTCTTCTTAAGTCTTCAAAAAAGATTGGTTTCAATCTATTTAAATCCCATTGACGTTTACTTTCTTCGATTGTCTTTGCCAAACTCTGAGCTACATCTGACGCAGTATCTCCTAATTCTTTTGCTTTGCCTGCTGCAACATCGCCTAGTTCCTTAGCACGCTTATCTAACTCTGCATCATCAACTGCTTTAACTACTTTCTCTCTTGCTTCATCAATACCATCTTTTACACCATCTATTATTTCATTGAATTTCATAAGTTCTTCCCTCCTACATACCCTTTTCTTTTCTTATTTGCTTTATTTGATCTTTATATGTTTGATTATTCTTTTCACTCTTCACCGGAATAGAATATCTCTGTATATATTCTATCACTTTCTTTTGTGCCTCTAATACTTGAATCGTATGATTGATTTTATTTACTTTCTCTTCTATTACTGTTTCCTGTTTCACTCCTTCTAAAATCTGTTTAATTTCCTTTAAATCAAACCCCATTTCCTTATACCATAAGACTTCCCATAATCTTTCCATTGTCTCATCATCATAAAGTCGATAATTATTCTTAGAGCGCTTAACAGGTAATATCCCTTCATCATCATAATATTGTAATGTACGCTTACTGACTCCTGATAACTTACTTACTTCATCAATCTTCCACACATTATTTACATCCTCGTAACTTGAGAATACGCTATCACGTAAACGTGATAGCAATACCCACCCACGAATCTCCTTTCCATTAAAGAAGATGTAAAATTCGCGTACTAAAAGATGATGTTCATATCATCACCAATGCTTTTATATCTGTTTTATAAGTTGTATGATTAATGAAGAGGTGATGCCAATGAAACATATTCATGATAAGTTAGTCAGAGATCGTATTCCTGAGATCATAGAGAATGATCATAAGACTTGTGCAACAAGAATACTCAATGATGATGAATATCTTGCATGCTTAAAAAGTAAATTATTAGAAGAGTGTCATGAGGTAATAGAAGCTGAAGGTGAAGATATTAAGAAAGAGATAGCAGATGTATTAGAAGTGTTAGAGGCATTAGAAAATACACTTCATATAGATCATCAAGAAATAATGTCTATCAAAGAAAAAAAAGCACACAATAATGGTGCCTTTGACAAGAAAATCTATCTAGAATATGTAGAGGATTCAAATGAATAAGTATATACAGGACTGGATTGATGTCATTGAATATATGAATAATGATAATACATACAAGTTAGCCTGGGGCCGTGCTATTCTTGAGAATGTTTATACACTTAATCACATTGAAGAAAATAATATAATTACTTTTGATGCAATAGCTCATAAGATGGTGAAGTATTACTGGAATCAGACATTCTTCTTTAATCTAAGACAAGGATCAAACATTAAAAAGAAACCTGTCATTGTTCAACAGGTTGATTTACTTATTGATAAGTATAAAGAATTAACAAGGTCTTCTATTCCTATCTGGTTTGATAAAGCTGAAGAAAAACTTACTAAAGAACAAGACTTCTATAAGAGTGTATTGAAGAAGTGTGCAAGAAAGTTAAAAGATGATGTATCCTGGCGTTTTATGAATGTACATAAGGAAACAAAGGATCTTTATGTTCTTAACAAGGATTATCTCTACATATCAATCAATAAAGAACAGGTACTCTTACTAAAAGAATATGGATTTGTCCTATCACAATTACTCAATTACAAATGGGCACAGTTACTAGAGAAGTTTAATAATGCCCCACGTATTACTTCTAAAGTAAAAGGTATCTCTGATAATCAAATTAGAAGAAATAATCTCACTAAATATAAAAATATCTTACTTGAAAATATGAATAAACCAATTGATTTCTATATAGGAGAAGAATTAAAACCTGATGATATCAGTGTTGATCATGTGATTCCTTGGTCATTTATGTATAGTGATGATATCTAGAATCTTGTTTTAACTTCTAAGAGTCATAATTCTTCTAAGTCCAATCATATTCCTAGTAAAGAAGTCATTGAACAACTAAATCAAAGAAACAAAGCTCTTATTGAAACTATCAATAATAGTAAATACAAGGAAGAACTCAATATTGCGATTATGAACAACTATGTAGATAAGTTCTATCTTTCAATGAAACTATAATTTTTTCTAGTTTTTTGAATTCTATTGAATTTAGTTATAGAGTTTTCTACAATAATCATAGAGGAACTTAATTAATATTAAGCACACTCCTTAAATAAAAAAGCCTATTGAGATGCTCATCTCGCCAGGCTTTTTTAGTTTGTATAAAATAATATTTATAAGGGGTTTTATTTTTAGATTTTTATTTGTTTTTTTATATTCAATTGCATTGATATCAGGAATTTATTAGTATACTTATAGAATGTTTTTTTCATAATATATTTTCCTTTTTGTCTGGCCTGTCTATTCATTAGACAGGCTCTTTTCTTGAATACATTTAAGCAGGTCTTCGGGTGTGACCTTATATAATCTTGACAAAGCAATAAGGTTGGTTGTATTGGGATCACTTGTTCCGTTCTCCCATTTAGAAACAGCTTGTCTACTTACACCTAATGTTTCTGCAACAAACTCTTGAGTCATCTTACAACGGAGACGGTTTTCTTTAAGAGATTCTCCTAAAGATTTCGCATTCACTTTTTTCTCTTCTCGTACATCTTTTGCAAAGGATAAAATAAAAATGTAGGTAAAAGCCAATATAAGAATGTTGGAAAAC
>NZ_UQGV01000029.1 GCF_900540665.1 uncultured Catenibacterium sp.
AAGTGGAAACCCCCAATAATTTAAAGCGATTTTTTTATTGACCCCCCTTAAAAATTAAAGGTTCAAAAAAAACAGAATCTCATTACTGAGATTCTGTCATAGGATTAAATCTTTTTCAGTCTTCTTAAGAGATATATTCCAGATAATAATAAAAGCATTGCAAATACAACTAGCTGTGTGTTATCTCCTGTTTTGGCAGGTGTTTTATCTTTTTCATCTTTCTTTATATCTTGTTTTTTATCTGCTACAACTTCCGCTTTTTTTGCAATTAGCTTAAAGTCTTCAGTGATTGTATGATTATTTTCAGAATGTGTGATAGTGAATGTTTGATCTTCTTCTTTGTTTTTATCAAAGCCTGTTAATACAGCTTCTTTTGTGACATCACGGCTAAATCCATTATCATAATAAGCTGTGATTGTAAGATTAGCTTCTTCACCTTTAACATATTCTTTATTCTGCTTGATTTCAAGCTTTGTTAGTACTGATAGTTTCTGTTTTCTAGGAACAGTCTTTACATCAATACCTGCCATCTTACAGATGCCTCTTGCCTGAAGTTCTACTGATTCATAACCGAGTGATCCAGTCTTAAAGCCCGCATTAGAGATAATAGATAGAGGTTCACTATTATTTTCTAATCCTTCTAATACAAACTTTGTATAGTATAAGATACATCCACGAGGAACATGATAATCACTTGTGACAAGTACAACCTTATCAACAGTTGGATATTTTCTATTTAATACTTCATATGTATTTTTTGCATTACCTACTGTATCCTGTGCCCTATTTTCTACAATTAAACGTGATGCATCTAAACCGTGGTTTAAAAGCCATTCGCCCATTAATCCGCCTTCAGTGACATTTGGATTATTCTTTGCAGTGCCACCACCTGTCACTACTACATAAGACTGTGGGTAATCCTTTGCGATTGCAAGACCTGTTTCTAACCTTCCTATAAGTTCCTGCTTCATTGTACCATCATCATTTAACGCAAAACCTAGAATTACAACTGACATACTATTATCATTTGGTAAATCTTTAGGAACCTCACCTACATGAGTAAAATCAGGAGAATTGACCTCTAACCAATAATGCATGATTGAATCCCAGGCTTCTCCTTTTTTCTTATCTACAGACTTAAGTTCTACTAGAACACGCTCAATATCAGTGACTGCGTCTTCCATATAGTCTGTATAGTACCCTATAAGCTGTGAAATGAGGACATCCGCATTATTTTCTGCATATACTGGTTTGAATGTGCCTAATAATGTACTGAATAATAATGAAAAAGCAGTGAATAATGCGAACAATTTCTTATATCGTTTCATATACTGCCTCCTTTTTTGTCCTTGTTTCCTCCTTACATATACATTCTCTTCTCAACTTCATCATACTTGTAATAATTGTAAATCTCAATACCTATACATGAAATAAACATTTTCTATAGGCTGATAATTATCTTATTTTCAAAAATAAAAAGAGTACCGAAGTACTCTATTTATGATTCAATATAGTTCTAATACACATGAATAGTGAAAATACAAAAACTGCGATATATAGTCCAAAATATGGCATACGTACACCATAATCTAGATAATCAGATAAGGCAATAAGACCCCAGATGATTCCCATCATTAAGTATTGTGCTGCTTCGTAACGAAAGTCATTTTTATGTTTAGTACGCTCTCTCATCACTACCGCAAAGCCTATCACTGCCACAAACATCAAAAATGTTAACATATAAATAACTCCTTTCTTATACAGAATAGCACAATTAAAAGTACTATTCCATAACTACTAGAGAACACATTTCTTCAAATTCTATAATATCCAGATGTAAAGTATACTTAAAAGACTATAAGACCTATATATATTTCAATAATTAGATTAAGCTATATGACTTCATAAGGGCATAGCCTGGCTCGCATAAATAAATACGCCTATCACACCTAACAGGAATCCTACAACTGCAACAATAACCAATACTTTCATACTTATTTGTTTGTGGACAATCTTGCAGATTAAAAATGTGATTAAAAATGCAATAATAGCACATAATAACGCAATACCAAGTAGTGTCCACAACCAGTTTAATTCATGAAAAACCATAATGCACTTCTTTCATAAGTGAAAAGCATAAGAGTTTAAATTAAAACCCTTTATGCTTTAATTTTATTTTTTAGGTTATTTAAATCATTTGTATCAGGATGTGTTAAAGCATGATCAAAGTTTTCAATGAGCATATCAATATTAGGCATATGATCAGGCTGTGCTTTCATCTTCACATATCGATCGCGTACAGATTGTGGCATCTTACCTTGACACATATACTCACCTACAATTGTATTACTTGCATCAATATTTGTTTTCACATTATTTAGAATTCTCTGGAAATATTCTTCACTTCCTCCAAATCCTGCTGTGCCAAATAAGAAAATCTTCTTATTCTTTAGGTTTTCTAATAGTTTAAGAGTTGCTGCATCCGCATTACCTTTATCTGTCCAGAACCCAATATAAAGCATATTTGAATCTACTTCTTTACATGATCCAAAATAATCACAGTCTTCTTGAGGTAATACATCCTGAATAGCTTCTGCTAGCATCTTTGTATTACCTGTTGGAGAACTAAATAGTATTGAATATCTTTCTTGTTCCATTATTTCTACCTCACTTAATGATTTATTACAATATTATTATAACACTATTCTATTTAAATAATAGCTGTAATCCCATCACAATCACCCACATATAGGCACATGTTTTAGGAATCATTAATAAACCAACTTTTGGTTTTTTCTTACTTAATAATGTAACTGGTAAATAACAGCCAAATGAGATAATGATAGCAGCAACCATTCTAGTCATATGAAGGTTACCTGTATTACCACTCATTGCATAAAGAATAATAATTCCAATACCAGTCACTGCAAATACTGTATTTCTAATAATAGAAAGAGTAAGGTTTCCTTCATCCCCACACCAATCATTTTGAGGTAATAAGCATACAACAATTCTAATGATTGCTGAAACATAAATCATTGCTTCTACAATAAACGGTGCTTTAAGTGTTGGGAATGTGAGTTTCCATATATAAAGTAAGATAATATAAAATACAGTCATTGTAATAGAAGAGACCTGTAAACCAATACCAAGCTGTCTCTTGATTTTTTCATTAGTTCCTTTGAATGCTCTGACAATTCTAGGAACAAGGTGGAAAGCATCACCACCACATAATGTAAGAGTTAAAATACCATATAAAGTAAATAACATATTACCGTTGGCTTTTGCTAAGAAAATAAAGCCAGCAACTAAATCAAATAATAAGTAACAAGTATCAAAGATAGCCTCCATGATATCAGACTTTTTAGGAACATATTTTTCAGTCATATTGATCATCCTTTCTTTTGAATGCATTCTTCCGCATTTCTACAAATTTTCTCAAATACTTTTTTACATACTATTATTTCGTCTTTAGTGAGACCCTGAAGCATATCATGCGCAAATTGATTTTGTACATTGAGCCCTTCTTTCACGATTTCATCGGCTGAATCCTCTAAGAATAGTTCTATACGCTTCTTATTTTTTTCATTTGTCTTTTTAGTAATATATCCCCTGTCTTCCAATACCTTTAAAGCAGTTGATACATGGGATTTAGTCGACTTTCTTATTCTGACAATATCTGAAGCAGTATTGTATTCAGGATTGTGATGCAAGAACATTAATATGTCATATTCCATCTTTTTAAGATTGTATTTATCACAAGTAGATGCCGTTAAAATCTCATAGTAAAGAGTAATCGTCTTATGTTGATCCCAGAAATACATATTATTCTCCTTTCATCGTTCTATTTAGAACTTCAATGTTCTATATAGAACATTATACCTAATAAACATTAATGTCAATAGAAAACGGAAAAAGACAGCCGATTTTCTCGACTGTCCTTTGGTTAGATATATATCTTAGTTATACTATGATAATTTCTTTTTCTTTAGTAATGCGAGTAATGCAATACCACTTACTGCAAGTAACGCAATCACTGCACTTACATTTGTAGAATCGCCTGTCTTAGGAGTTACTGTAGTTGTTTTATCGTTATTCTTGCTTGGAGCAGGAGTTTTTTCTTTCACTGTAACTTTAATAGTCTTTGTGCAAGATGCACCTTTACTATCTGTTACTTTGTAAGTAACTTCATATACGCCAGGCTTAGATGGATCAACTGTATTCTTTAAGATTTCAATCTTATCAGTTAAATTACCATCTTCTTTATCTTTTGCAGTAACGCCATCTTTTGGATCAAACTTATCACCGACTGTGATTTCCTTATCAGTTACATCAATAGTTGGTGCTTCGTTAAGAGGTTCCATCTTAGGATTTACAGTAACTGTAATAGTCTTAGTGCGAGATGCACCTTTACTATCTGTTACTTTGTATGTTACTTCATACTTGCCAGCCTTAGTTGTATCTACTTCATTCTTTAATACTTCAATCTTATCAGTTAAGTCTCCATCTTCTGCATCTGTTGCAGTTACATCAGCTCTTTCATCAAATGTATCACCAACTGTAAGAGTCTTATCTTCAGCCTTAATAATTGGTGCTGCATTGAGAGGTTCCATCTTAGGATTTACTGTAACTTTAATAGTCTTAACATAAGAAGCACCACCACTGTCTGTTACCTTATATGTTACTTCATATTTGCCAGGCTTAGTTGTGTCTACTTCATTCTTCAATACTTCAATCTTGTCAGTGATATCACCATCTTCTTCGTCTTCGGCTGTCACATCAGCTCTTTCATCGAATGTATCACCAACTGTAAGAACCTTATCAGTTGCCTTAATCACTGGACATGCATTAAGAACTGCAGCCTTTGGATTAACAGTAACCTTAATTGTAGTTGTATATGATGCGCCTTGAGTGTCTGTTACCTTGTAAGTAACATCATAAATACCAGGTTCATTAACATTGACATCATTCTTTAATATTTCAATCTTATCAGTTAAATCTCCATCTTCCACGTCTTCTGCTGTCACATCAGCTCTAGGATCAAATTCATCGCCCACTTCAATTGTCTTATCAGTTGCTTTAATCACTGGTGCTGCATTCATTGGAACCCAGTTCATAACCCAAGTTGCATTGTAAGTGATGTCCTTTGTAACCTTTTCTTCGATTGCAGGTGTCCATCCCTTGAATGTATAACCTGCTCTTGTAGGTGTTTCACCAAAATCAGGTGTTGGAGTACCTACTACAAGATTATTAAATACCTTATCTTCAAATACGACTTCACCATCAACACCATCAGTATAAGTTACTGTATAGCGTGACTTAATTCCTTTTGCACCTGGAACTGGGAATTTGACTTTACTTCCATCAGGCATAGCGATATATGTTTCACCATTTAATGGATAAAGTTTTCCTTCCTCAAATTCAGGATGATCTGCATCTAATGTAACAATGTATTCTAACTCATAAGTATAATAAGTCTGAGTACCTTCTGTTGTAGTCGTTGCATTCGCAAGTTTCCACTTAAAGCCACTTGTATCCTGCTGTACAGATGCAGGTAATTGACTCACTGATACATATGGAGCAGAACCATCAAACACTTCTAGATCTTTACCAGTAATACCAGTTGTAACACTTTCAGAAATAGCCTTAAATACTTCAGTTAAATCATCAGTTTCACTTGAATCATATGCTTTATCTCTACTTGTTGCGATAGAGCCTTTTAAGAATTCAGAAACTGTAGGACCATTTTTATATGTCTTATCTGTAGCTGCGCCATAACATACTGTATAAACTGTAGACTGATCTTTTAGAAGCTTAGCATCTTTAGATGTTGCTTCAACATTTTTTTCACTACCTTTTCTACCATCACCAGCTAAATCATATGTTATGCCATCAATTGTGACATGTGTATGTAAAAAAGTATCCCATCCACCTTCACAATCTTCAAGATAATAAGTAGGTGTTCCATCAGTTAATACGACTGTATTTCTGTTGTCTTTTTGAATTTGTTTCACTGCATCTTTTAAGAATAAAGATGTAGCCTGTTTAATACCAGCATCTAGGTTTGTTCCACCATCAGCCTTTAACTTACTAATAGCAGTAAATGCATTGTTTTTTCCATCTTTAGAAGAGACATCAGTCCAGTTCAACGCTACTTTAACACCGCTTGAAAAATCAGCGATTGCAAGGTAACGTCCAACATTTTCTTTATCACCAGCATATGACTTCACAAACTCATTTGCTGCTTCTTTTAAGTTTTGAATACGTTTTTTTAACGTACTTCCTGAAGTATTTTCCATACTTCCTGAAGTATCTACAACAAGTACTGTTGCAGACTTCTTAGTAAATGTTTCAACCTTCTGTTTAGTAACAACCTTTAATTTCATCTTATAAGTGTTGTTACCAAGTGCTTCAGCTGTTTTATCAACTGAATGAATACCTTCTGGCAGGGTCTGATCTAATTCACCTTGAACCCACTGACCAGAATCGTTATAATAGCCTTTTGTCACTGCGTTATCAGTAGTAAGAGCATTCGCATTTATAGGTGCTAATGAGAAACTCATCATCAATGCTACTGCATAACTCGTGAATTTCTTGACATTCATAGTTCTTTCCCCTTTCTTCAATTTTTAATTATTCGTTTATAATTGTATAAACACAATCGCATGAAGTGCACTTTTTAATATCTGACAATCTAGATAGTTTGTTATTAGCTAAAATAAATTATTCTATAACATTCATATCATAAGTTTTATATTTATGATTCACATCTCACTAGTTAAAGTATCTAGCATTTTAATTTAATATGTCTTTTAAACCTTAATCTCATTATCATATTCATTCATATTAAATTTGAAATGCTCCTCTTTAACCTTTAGAGCTTTTTTACCACTTTATCATATCAATAATTATAGTAATAAGAGATCATCTTAATTTATGATATAAGCTGTGCACTCATGCAATTGATAACACAATCATCCGCAAACAATCGTTCACAATAGACGATTAAAAAGATTTTATTCCTCCTTCCTTTACATACCATTTCCAAAATAATACTTTTTTAATTGCCTATTACTTTCTATAAATATAGTATACGATAGCGGTTACATTTTCAACGCTAATTACCCTATGGAATGTACCATATTTAGGAATTTGTGACATGTAATACTTATATACGACATTGTTTGTAGGATTAATACAATTATATGAGTGTATATTTCGAAATTCAGTATTTACATAATACTGTAATTGTAAGCGCTTGTTGATTAAATCACAAAAAAACGACATGGTTTTTCATGTCGTGATGACTTTGTTGCAATTTTTTCAACGATATAGACTCCTAAAAGTAATTCTACAAAAGAGACTTTTAGGCAATTTATTTTACGCCTCTTTTAATAATTTAGACTAATCAGCAATTTTATTACTTTAATAGATATCTAATGATTGTTCCTAATCCAAGTATTAGTTCTACAATAGACACAAAAAGCATGCATCCAAAAAGATACGATTTATCTGTTGAATATGCAAGAGCCTGCATAGATGTCCCCATAGTAACAAATATAACACCATATAATAATACCCTTTGATTTTCTAACTGCTGAGTTTTTCTCATCAATTCTATAAGCTGATCTTCATTTATCTTCACGGATTCATTTGAAGTCTGACCATCTATGAGTTCGGAGACAGAAATATTTAAAGCCTCACACAATGGCTTAACAAGTGTGTAATCTGGCATTGATTTCCCTGTTTCCCATTTAGAAACTGTCTTATTAGAAATATTAAGTATTTGTGCTAATTGTTCCTGTGTAAGATTTTTCTGTTTTCTTTTAAAAGCTATGAATTTACCTATCATTATTTGATTCATTATTAACCTTCCTTTCATAGTATTATCATACCTTTTTCATGCCTAAATAAAATCCCTTTATAAGAGAATATAGGGGGATTCTGTTTATTTTATGTTCTAGTCACTGCAAAAGGCTGACTATACCAGATTTTCTTATGTTCACTAGTCGATCCATTTAAAATAGAACGCATATATTGACAGATTTGTGTTAATTGATCATCCATGTTATTATCTATAGTTCCATATATCTCACCAGACATGATTTTCTCATTCATTTCCTGACTGTTATTGATTCCTATAATAACAGGAAGATCTAAATGTTTTTCTTGATAATAATCATATATGCCTAAAGCCATATCATCATTATTGCAGATAACGGCTTCTGTTTGACGTATTGTATCTTCACCTAGTTCTGTGAATTTCTTATAGGCAAGTTCTCTATTCCAGTTAGCTGATAAAGTTCCTTGGGTATTTAATGGAAGGCCTTTACTGTTTTCCAAGAATCCTTTCGTTCTACGAATGGCATCATAATGATCTTCTTCACCTTCTATAAGAACATAATCAATTTTTCCATTCTTATTTTTATCTACCCTGTCTCTTTGTTCATTCCAGACTTTATGAAGCATCTCTCCCTGTATTTGACCAGCCTGAGAGGCATCTGTTCCCACATACCAGACATTATTTGTAATCTTTAAATCCTTTTCTGCAATATCGCGATTAAATAATATAACAGGGATGGCTGATTCCTTTGCATTATTTAAGATATTTGCGGCAGAAGAAGGATCAACGAGATTAACAAGCATCATATCATAATTCTGAGTATACATATACTGAAGCTGTCTATTCTGACGTCTTGAATTTCCTTTCGCATTACAGATCTCATAGAAGATTTTCTTTTTCATATTTAATTTATCAATTCTATTTTCTAGTGCTGTAATCAGACTATCCATAAATGTATCATCAAGATCATAAACTGCAATACCTACATGAATATATTGATCTTCTTTAGGACGTGAACCTCCTAGAGCTGTAAGTGTTAGACATATAATCAGCACTATAAATAATACCCATTTATATTTTCTCATCTTTTTCATAGTAACCCTCTAATATGTAAATAGTGAGGCCTTACTGCCTTTTTCTAATACTTTCTGATCTACTTTTTCTGGTTTTAAAGAAATAGTTGATAATCGTCTTTTCCCTTCACAATGAGCAATCAGTTCTATACTCTTATAACCTAGTTTATAAGTATCCTCAATATAAATAGCCTCTCTTTTCCCTGTAGATATCTCTTTTAAGAGATTAAAATCCACAGGTAATCTCATTATTTCATGAGAAGTTTGACTAAAAGAAGCGGTGTAAGTGAATGAGTCCTGCATTGTATCTGTAAGAGCTAATACATTCCCATATTCATACTGTGTTTTCTTCATATACTTTTCTGGATATACAAGTAATAAGCCCATAGCCTGATTCTTATATTCCTGTGTAACAAGATCATCTAATTCATTTTGGGACAATTCATCCTTATACCAGACATCAAGCTTCACCTGATAATCATATGCACAATCCTGTATTCCTTCTTGTATTTCTTGAATAAGCGATTGTGAATGCTTAGGATAGATAATCGCAACTCTTTTATTTTTCTGTACATAATCCCTATCTCTTACATATAAAGCAGAAACAAATGCCATGCTCAGTAATATCACAATAAGGACTATGTGTTTTGTTTTATTCTGTTTCATCTGCTTCCTCCATTTTAGGGATAGTAATAGTAGCAGTTGTTCCTTCATCTAATTCGCTTGTAATAGTAATACCATACTGTTCACCATAAATAAGCTGAATTCTTTCATGAACGTTTCGCACGCCTATACCTGATCCACGTTTACTAGAAACAACCTGATGATGCATAATATACTCAAGTTTATCCTCTGTCATACCAAGACCATTATCTGCCACATCAATCTTGATCGTATCCTCTTCCTCATAAACACTAATAACAATCTCCCCATCCTCATACATACCTTCCATTCCATGATAAATCGCATTCTCTAATAAAGGCTGAATAGAAAGTTTAGGAATGAGATATTTCATTAGTTCAGGATCAGCTTCTACCTTAAAGTCAAATTTGTCCTTAAAACGGATATTCTGAATCTTTAAATAACTAGTTGCATGTTCAAGTTCTTTACCTAAAGGTATCATATCCTTTCCCTGACTTAAGGAGATACGGAAAAACTTAGCAAGGGATGAAACCATTTCACCTGCTCCTTCATATTCTTCACTTCTAATCATCCATATTATAGAATCAAGCGTGTTATATAAGAAATGAGGGTTGATCTGTGATTGAAGTAGCTTCTTCTCCATTTTCTGTTTTTCACGTTCATTTTGACGTATTTCTTCCATCTGATTCTGTAACTTATCTGCCATAATATTAAAGTTAGCACTTAAACTCTTTAATTCTCCAATTCCTTCTTCTTTTGCACGAGAATTATAGTTACCTTTACCAAAATCTTCCATTGTAGCAAGTAATTGATAAACAGGATCGGTAAAGTTTTTAAATACCTGAATATCAAGCAATATCAAAATAGCTCCTACTAAAAGTAGAATAAACCAGATAATATAATGAAAACGGCGATTCTCTACTAACATATTTGATAACGAATTCACTACCACAATATTCCATCCCGTATAGCCAATCTGTTTTCTTTCTACAAGCCAGTCTTCATTATGAATGCTGCGGTTATTCTTGAATGCAGTAGATACTGTTTTTTCTTTATATAAACCAGAAGCAATACGATTTTCAAAGGGATGATATATAAAATGTTTGGACTCGTCCGTTAAATAGCAATAAGCTGACTTCTGGTTCTGATAACGATCTAAAATACCTTCTATAGGCTCTGTATAATACTGCATCAATAAAATACCTGATTTTATATTTCCACCATTAATATATTTCACATAACGGCTAATATCCATGACATAACCTGATAAATCGGATTCTACCAAGTATCGATGACCATATTGAATAGTTTCAATATTCTTTTTAGCATTTTTAAACCAGGATTGGTGACTATTGAACCCACTGGACGATTCTCCAAAACCCCAGACCTTATTTCCACTCATATCATAAAGAGATATACTATAAATTCTATCTGATTCATTGGAAATTTTCTGAGTCATAACAGTTTTAAACTGAACATTTCCACAATCATACTTCTTAATGTTCTGATAATAGATATCATTCACAAGACCATTGATCTCACTGACTTCATTTTCTAGACTTTGTGCTAATGAGGTTGTCTGTCGATCCATCTTCTCGACTGCATCTTTTTTAAAGTAAGAAGAGAATAGATAAGAAAATAACATCATACTGCTGATAATACAAGCAACAATAGAAACAGACATAACAACAGGTAATATAACACGTACACTCAATTTCTTATTTTTCATTTTCTAGTTTCCTATATTTAGCGGGAGAGACACCACAGTTTTTCTTAAATACATAGCTAAAATAATTAGGTTCTGGATATCCTACCATTTCCCCAATCACCAGACTCTTATAATTTGTCTGAAGTAAAAGTTTTTTTGCTTCTTCCATACGTAATCCTGTCATATAATTCATAAAAGTTCCACCTGTTTCCTGTTTAAATATCTTAGAAAAATGAGAGGTACTTACATGTAATGCATCACATACACTCTCGACGCTTAAATCTGGATCAGAAAAGTTCTCTTCTACAATCTTCTTTGCATGATCAACTAAAATTACATTATTATCTATACGTTTTTTCTGTACAAGAAGACGAATCAATTGACAGTAATCAAGTAACCAGTGATCCAATTCTTCTCCTGTAGTAAGCGAAAGAATAGTGACTGCCATCTTTTTTGATCCAGCAAATTCTCCACCAGAAGAAAAATGATACTTCTTATATAATCTTGCAAAAGAAAATGATATCTCCATAATGACCATTTGATATTCATTCAGATTGTAATGAGCTTTATGAAGTAAATCAATCAATTCTTCAACTTGTTTCTTAAGTTCTTCTTCTTTACAATAAGTAATTATTTTCCCAGTCTGTTCTACATAAGCATTCCAATCGGTTTCTACTTCTTCTTGAAGCATTAGGTCATTGTAGTATGTATAGCTTTCATCGGGAAGTACGAGATTATATTCTAAAGCCTCTTTCGCCTGTGTATAAAGTGAAGGTATATCTTCTCTTTTATTTGTCGTACCACTTATTCCACATGAAATATGAACACCAAAAATACGTGTAATCATAATTGATGCTTCTTGTAGAGTACGTGTTATTTTCCCTATTTCATGCTTTTTATTCGCACCTAAAAGGAATATTTCTTTATCCCCTATTCCAAACTCATATCCCTTAGAAATCTTATCCAATGCTTCTTTGAGTGTTTCTTTAATAGAAAGTTCACAAAAAACATCCTGACCATTTTCTCTTTTTATTTTAACTGCAACAATACAATATTCCTGATCATCAAGTTCTAGTCCAAGATTCTTGATCTGCTGTGCACATTCTTCTTGATCCATACTACCAAGAACCATTTGTGTAAAAAACTGCTGTCTTAAGAGTGGGAGGCTTTTAAAATAAGCATTTTCTAAACGCGTCCAGTTGACTTTTTCATTATATTCTTCTTCTAAACTCTGATGCATCTTTTCTAGTAGTTTTTTCATCTCATCATAGTCAATAGGTTTCATCAAATATTCTGATACACCATAACTGATAGCAAGTCTGGCATATTCAAAATCATCCCATCCAGAAAAAAGAATAACCTTAGTATTCATATAATTATCATGAATAGTCCTAGCAAGCTCCAATCCATCCATAAAGGGCATCTTGATATCACTAATAACTAAATCAGGATGTAAATCATCCATCTTCTCTAATACTTCTTTGCCATTTTGTGCTGTTCCTGCGACTGTAAAGCCTAGTTTCTCCCATTTGATTCCCTTTTGCATACCATAAAGGATATTCGGTTCATCATCAGCTAAAATAATACTAAATGTTCTCATATGCACACTTCCTTACTTTTTTATCATCATAACATTTTTTATTATATACGCGAAATAAGAACAAGCCGAATTTAATCAGCCTGTTCTTTAGAATTAACCATTAATTTTTTCTACAACTTTTTTCATGAATTCATCATCTAACTTATATTTCTTCTTAAATACGATATAAGCTAAGATAACACCAATAGTTGGTACAACACACATTAATACACGAATTGAATTCTGTGTAGCAAGTGACTGAACTGCATTTGGAATATAACCTGTTAATTCAAGTACGAAACCAATAGCAAGTGAAGTGAAAGCTGCTGTTAATTTTACAATTAATGTCTGTAATGAGAAGACAACACCTTCGTTTCTATCACCAAGAACATATTCACCATAGTCTACTACATCAGCTAAGAATACTGTTGCACATCCAAGTTCAAGACCAGTACCAGTCTTAACAATAATACCTGCAAGAGCAGTTAATAAGATATTTGTAGGACAAATAAAACCAACAACAAGTAATAACATTAAACCAATTGGTGGTAATAAACAAGCGAATAAGAATGCTTTCTTTCTTGATAATACTTTAGTTACTTTTGGGAAGATAAGAAGACCAACAACTTCAGCATTTGAAGCACTGATCATGAAAGCTGATAACATACCAGCATTATTACAAACATAACTAAAATAATAAGTAGCAACACCCATAATTGCCTGAATAGCAACGTTATATAATAAGATTAATAATACTGCCCATCTTAACTGGTCATTTTTCTTAATTACTGTGAATATATCTTTGAACTTCATCTTTTCCTTCTTTTCATCATTTGTCTGAACTTTAGGAAGGTTTAAGACACATACTGCCATAGTGAAAATAAATGTAGCTGCGATGATTAGTGCGAATCTATGATAACCAATATAGTCTCCACCAAAACCCTTGATGATCTGAACACCAAAACCAGCGATAATTAATGACTGACCAATACTTGCAAAGATTCTAGGAAGTACTGATACTTTTTCACGTTCTTCTGGATCAGAAGTTAAGTTTGGAATAACTGACCAATAAGGAATATCCATGATTGTGTAAGTCATACCCCATAATACATAGATAACTGAAGCGAAGATACAAAGATTCACACCTGTAAGATGGAAATCAGTGAATACGATAACGAATACAAATGCATTAATTAATGTTCCTACCACTAACCAAGGAATGAATTTACCATAGCGGCTTCTTGTATTATCTACAAGCATACCCATAAATAAGTCATTGAAGGCATCCCAGATCTTCGCTACGAAGAACATTGTCCCAATGAATGCTGGAGCAACCTTAATGATATCTGTGAAATAGATCATTGAGAATGTGGCAATCATACCATAAATCAAGTCTTTACCTAATGCACCAAATGCGAATGAATATTTTACTCTACCAGGAATCTTACCCTGATAAACGACACTGCTTTTACTGTTGTTTTCCATTTTTTTCTCCTCTTTATTTTTGTTTTGTGTGTACATCACTCTTACTGCTCATAAATGATACCGCTTTTATTCCATTATGAACATCTGATATTCTATTCATAAAATATGAATTTCTATTTTGTTACATGTTGTTAAGGATATTTTTAAAAAGTCCAGATAAATAATATGTATATCACAAAACTTAGAAAGAGGATTCTTCTTAGAGGACTATATGAATTTGCATAGAAGAAAGGAGATAGCTTTCGCTATCTCCTAGACCCCTCTACTATTGAAACGTAGCAGAAGTATTTCAATAATATATACTGCTTACTCAACAATAAGATATTTTCATTTTGTGTATCGTTGTCCAAACTTAGTGTAAACTCTTTTTCTATAATCGGTAGCTTTAATTCTATGGATTTCAGCCATTGTCCATTCTCTTTGCGTTCTTCGTAAATCTGCACATTATCCACTAACTGTGACGGGAACTCTCGTTTCTCAGCTTCGTTCATCTTAGCATACTTCTTATCAAAGAAAATGAGTGCCTTGTAGATATTATCGCAGGTAATCTTGTCTGCCAGCAGAGTGCGTTTCTTAGTTTTTGCAGATATAAGCAATTCCTCTGCAAAATAAAATGGATCTCATCATTAGATTTCATCACTAGATATTACTCATTCTTGCATTTTAATCTTGCATACATTACATAATGTCATTTTTTACATAAAAAAAGCCAACATTTATGTTGACTCCTACACTTTATCTTTAATTGCATTTTCTACTTCAATAATATGTCTGCCAACTCTTTTTGTTTCAATTTGTCTATAAGCTTCTAGGCAGGGAATAAATTCTTTTGTACCTTCCGCCTCAATAATATCAAGTATACGAAAAATGACCTTTCTATTTACATGTATCAGTTTATGAATCACACGAGGATTGTTTTCTTTTACATCTAAACAGAACTGTTGATATAATTCCTGAGCATAAGTTTCTTTTTCTATCTCCCATCCTTGATCAGAAAATACCAGTAATGGAAGACGGCCATCATATTTAATTCGAAGATAATCTTCATCAATCATCCAATCAATACAATGCATGATATCAGATAATTTCATATTATGATAATAGCCATAAGCAGGACATTCATTTAATTTTAATTCTAATACCTTCTTATCTTTTGAGCCTTTTAATATTTAAGCAAGCATATTTCTTCCTGCTTTCATAATACACATATCAGCAGCTCTTAAGATCATCTTGATATCTTCTGGAGATAGTTCTTTTACATTACCTGTATCAAGAATGACAGGTATTCTATTAACTCTTCTACTCATTGGTTATTTCCTCGCTTTCATATATAAATTTTAATACCACTCTGCTTATCATTCAACATAAAAGCTCTGTAAAGAGAATTACGATACAATTATCATATGCTTTGCACAAAGTCCATTTATCATTACAGGGAGCAGAAGTTAATTGTCATTTTTGAGATAACCATTTTGTTTACATATCATTCTAAATTAATTGTAAATTTCAAGATTGTATTCTTATATCACATTGCCTATAATAAAGTAGAAAATAGGAGATATCAGTATGCCCACTTCAAGTATTACTCATAATTTTGTTATATCAAAGCCAGATAGTGTAAAGCGTTTTGTAGATGCAATTGATGAAGCCGAGCGTGACCGCACACCTAAACAGACACTTCCTGGACGTCAGTTAACAAACCCACAGGAAATTTTAGCTTTAATGGCTAAAATGAAGAAACAACATGACTGATAAATAATTAAAACTTCTAAAAAATAGGTATTTCACTATCTCTTAGAAGTTTTTCTCATAACCAAATTTAATTGTATGTCTTCTTCTAATCGTTTAAAAGTTTCTTCAACAGAAATAGAATCATTATTTTTAGCATAGTTTAAGTCAATATTCATTATCTGATCAAATTCTACTTTTTCTAATATATAAAGCCCCCTACATACATAGGAGGCTTCACTTTACTTTTTATTTATATAACAACCACAAGGCATATCTGCTGCTTCACCAAATGAAGGATCTAATGCATAGACTTCTTCTAAAGATACAATTCTTGCATCATCTGTAGTGTGTTCTTTACTACACAGGAACTGCCACATACCATCTTCATCATGAGAGATATAAGTGATAGGTTCTTCTTTATTGAAAACATGACTGCATACTATGCAGGCAGTACGTGGATCATCATCAAATGGGAACATATTATTTACTCAACAATAAGATATTTTCAATGTGAGGAGTATGTGGGAACATGTCTACAGGCTGTACGTCTATTGGTTTATAACCCTTTTCTACTAAGTAAGTTAAATCTCTTGCCTGTGTTGCTACATTACAAGAAATATAAACAATACGTTCTGGAGATAGTGTAGTCAATCTTTCTAGGAATTCAATAGAACATCCTTTTCTAGGTGGATCCACCATGACACAATCTACCTTTTCATGTCTTTCTACAAATTCAGTCATGAAATGACCTGCATCATCACATACAAATTCTGCATTAGTAATATGATTTCTTTCCGCATTCTCTTTTGCATCTGCAATTGCCTGAGGTACAACCTCTACCCCATAAACCTTCTTGACATGATTCGCAAGAGTTAAAGAAATAGTACCAATACCACAATAAGCATCAATAACAACATCATCAGGTTTGAATCTTGCATATTCTATCGCTTTTGAATAAAGAACTTCTACTTGTCCTGGATTGATCTGATAGAAAGATTTCATTGAAATCTTATATGTATTACCTAGAAGTGTATCTTCGATATAGCCTTCTCCATATAATACCTTTTCTTCTTCTCCTAATATCACATTATCATGACGAGGATTGATGTTCTGAATAATTGTACGGATTTCTGGATATTCAGTGATTAAAGTATCAATGATTTCATTGATATGCGGTATTTTCTTTTTATAAGAGATAAATACAACCATAGCTTCATTCTTATGATAGCTTGTCTTAGTTAATACATGCTTAATATTACCTGTTTTAGTCAGTTTATCATAAGGCTGAATATGATACTGTTCAAATAATTCTTTAATACGTTTAATGACTTTATTAGAGAATTCATTCTGAATAAGACAGTAATCATTATTAATGATATCGTTAGTACGTGCTTTGTAGAATCCAGAAACAATATGACCATCCTGCTTACCAAAAGGAACCTGTACCTTATTACGATAATGATAAGGATCCTCATCCATAAGACAATCATTCACATCTAAATCCTGATGGGCAATCTTTAAGAATGTTTCTTTCACTCTATTTGTCTTAAAAGACTGCTGTTCATGATCTGACATATGCATTAGTGAACATCCACCACACTGCTTAAAACACTCACATTTTGGCACTATACGTTCTTTTGAAGGTGTTTTTAGTTCTACTACTCTTCCTACACAATAGCTCTTAAGTACCTTAATAATTTCGATTTCAGCTATTTCATGTAATAGAAGGTTTTTTACAAATACAGTTGTATGATCATGCTTGACTACACCTAACCCATCATGCGTATAATCGATACATTCACCTATAAACTTATCTCTCTTGTTCATATATACCCTCCTCACTAAAAAAAGCGATTAGAAATCGCTTTTCATTTTATTGCTCTGTTGCTTTCACTTTATTTGTTGTTTCCTGATCTTTTACTGATGAAAGAGTAAATCCAATATCATCCTTACCTGCCTGTTTAGTACCATAGATTGGATAATCTGTATCATTACCACCTGTTAAGTAAAGATTTACTTCATACTGCTTTACACCATTATGCTTATTCAATAATTCTGAATAAGAAGATCCTTCATAGGCAGCCTGACCACCTTTTGAATCAAGGATTTTTACAACTTCTTTTGAAACTTCTTCTGCAGTCTTTACAGATGTACCATTATTGAAAGTAATATCCACCTTGAGCTGCTTGCATGCTGTTTCAATATCGATAGATGCAATAGAACTGTATTTAAACTTAGCTTCATTCATTGTATCATCTAAGACACTCTTTTGAACTGTTACAAGCCCTTCACAACGATCACCGTATACAGGTCCTTCATCCCTTAAAGCACTATATAAATAGATTCCGAATGCAAGTAAAAGTACTGCAACGATTCCAAGTACAACATATTTTGTTTGAATTTTCTTTTTTGATTCTTTAGAAGATTTAATACCCATTTCTTTAGGAGTTGGCTTCTTTTCAGCCTTCTTCTTAGGTGTCTGGATAACTGCTTCTTCTTCATCATCAAAATGAAATCTTTCTTTGGACACATTAATCACCTACTTTACCTTTTCATTTTACCAAAGAAATAAAGTAAAGTATAGTTATTTAATTCTTTCTTTAAGAAGTTCAACAAGCATTTTATTGACCATACCTGGGTTTGCCTGTCCTCTAGACTTCTTCATAACCTGTCCTACTAAGAATCCTACAGCACGATCTTTACCATTTGCATAGTCTTCAATAGACTGTGGATTTGCATCTAATACTTCATTCGCCATAGTCTTTAAAGCGTTAGGATCAGAAATCTGCTTCATACCCTTTTCTTCAATAATCTTTTCTGGATCTTTGTTTTCTGTCATCATTGGTTCAAAGACTTTCTTAGCCTGCTTTGAAGAAATTGTTCCATCTTCGATGAAATTGATTAACTTAGCTAAATATTCTGGATTTAATTCAATATCATCATAAGACTGGTTGTTCTTATTTAAGAAAGCCAATACGTCACCTAATAACCAGTTAGATGCATTCTTGTAATTCTTAGTATATTTAATTACTTCATTAAAGTAATCAGACATAGACTTAGTAGAAACAAGAATCTTAGCATCTACCTTAGGAATACCATATTCTTCTTCGTAATGTTTTTCTCTTTCTCCAGCCATCATTGGTAGTTCATTCTTAATTCTTTCTACCCATGCATGATCTAATCTAATTGGTAAGATGTTTGGTTCAGTATAGTACTTATAGTCTACCGCATCTCCTTTAGAACGCATAACTGTAGTGATCTTTTCTACTTCATCATATCTTCTTGTTTCCTGAAGAACTTCTCCTCCAGATTCGATTACTTCCTGCTGACGTCCTGCTTCATAATCAATAGCCTTCTGAACGTTGCTGATAGAGTTTAAGTTCTTGATTTCTGTACGTGTACCAAATGCTTCCTGACCAAATGGACGAATTGAAACATTGACGTCACAACGCATAGAACCTTCTTCAAGCTTTGCATCAGATACTTCTGTATATAAGAATACCTGTCTTAATGCTTCAAGATAAGCACTTGCTTCTTTACCTGAACGGATACAAGGCTTAGTAACGATTTCGATAAGTGGAATACCTGCACGGTTGTAATCGATTAATGAGTAATCAGTTAAATGAAGCTGTTTTGCAGTATCTTCTTCCATATGTAATCTTTCGATATCGATACGCTTTTCTTCTCCATCTACTTCAATCATTAAATAGCCATTACGTCCGATTGGTCTTTTATCCTGAGTAATCTGGAAACCTTTAGGAAGGTCAGAATAGTAATAATTCTTACGGTCAAAGCATAGTAATTCATCAATTTCCATATGTAATGCATGACATACACGAACAGCGAATTCTACACCTCTCTTATTTAAACATGGTAATGTACCTGTCATGCCCATGTCTACTTCATTGATCATTGTATTTGGATCTTCACCAAATGTAACTGGTGAAGCAGAGAACATCTTTGAATTAGTCTTTAATTCGCAATGTACTTCTAGCCCGATGACTCTTTCGTAATCCATCTTTAGTCCTCCCTCTTATACTGGTTCTTGAATCCTAATGCTTCTTCTACTGCATAAGCAACATTCAAGACAGTCTGTTCTTCAAAAATACGTCCTGAGATATTAACAGCCACTGGCATATTATCTACAAATCCAGAAGGAATAGAGATAGATGGTGTACCTGCAAAGTTGGCAAGACATAACCAGTTTTCAAGAATAATATATTCATCGCTTAAGTAATCTTCAGCTGCTTCATCAATTAAAGGTGCAACACCTCCACCATTAGGTGCAATGATGATATCATAGTTTTCATAGATCTTGTTTAATTCATCTACAACAAGTCTTCTTACTCTCTGTGCTTTTCTGAACATCTTTTCCTGATTTTCAGTGGCAAGAGCTAAGTTACCAAGAATGAATCTTCTCTTAATATGATCACCAAAACCATCAGTACGAGAATTGATCATGACATCATCAGGAGTATCTCCCTGCTGTCTATCTCCATACTTGATACCATCTAAGCATGAATGGTTACTTGTTGCTTCTGAGTTCGCAATAATTGTATATGTTGGAAGTAGAGTCTTCATAAGCTTCTTATCCATTTCAACATCTTCAACTGTTGCACCAAGAGACTTTAATGTTTCAACAACATGTTCAAAAGTCTTCTTTACTTCTTCATTTCTTACTTCATTAGATACAGTTGTTAAAACACCAATCTTTAAGTTAGAAATATCAGTTGTTAAGTTTTCTAAATAATGTGGTACTTCTTTGTTTGATGAAGTCATATCACGGTTATCTCTACCAGCTAATGCTTCAGTCACAATAGCCATATCACGTACATTTCTAGTAAATGCACCTACATGGTCTAATGAAGATGCATAAGGAATAACACCATAACGAGAGATTCTACCCCAAGTTGGCTTGAAACCAACAATACCACAGAATCCAGCTGGCTTTCTGATTGAGTCACCTGTATCACTACCTAATGCGAATGGAATAAGACCACTTGCAACAAGTGCTGCAGATCCTCCTGATGAACCACCAGAAATACGTCTTGTGTCCCAAGGGTTATGTACTGGACCAGTAAGTGCTGATTTATTTGTACCACCCATAGCAAGTTCATCCATAGAAGCCTTACCTACTAAACCTACACCATGCTGATTTAATAGATCAACAACATGTGCATTGAATACTGGTACATAATCAGCAAGCATCTTACTAGATGCAGTTGTCTTAATACCTTTAGTGTTATAGTTATCTTTTAATACATATGGAATATGTGATAAAAGATCATCAGTCATAGGTGCTTCAATAGCTTTGTAAGCTTCTTCTTCAGTAATAGTTACAAAAGCATTGAGTCTTTCTTGCTGTTTCTTTGCTTCTTCAAATAATTCTTTATAATATTCTTTTACATCTAACTCTCCGCTTTTGAAAAGTTCATGTAATTCTTCAATAGTATGTGTCACCATTATCCTACCACCTTTGGAACTCTGATCTGATTACGCTGTACAGTTTTGCAGTTCTTTAATGCATCTTCTGTACTAATTACATGATTAGGTTCGTCCTCTCTTAAGAATGTTGTTTCAACCACATAAGGGAATGCTAGAGGTTCTACACCTTCAGTATCAATTTCATCAAGTGCCTGTACATGGCTCATGAATACTTCATACTGTTCTCTTAAAGCTGGCATTTCTTCATCAGTGATGTTGAACATGGTTTTTCTTCCTAGTTTTTTCAACATTAAATCTGTATCGTCCATAATTGACCTCCTACTGTTCTAATATAGATGTCTTTGCATCTTCACCTTTTTGTTTAATAATCACAGCCATCAATTCATCCTGTGAATACACAAGAACCTTAATATTAAAGTCTTGTGTAAATTTACTATTAATGTTATCAGCAATCACTGAAGTTAGATATAGTAATTCTGTATATGTCTTGATATTCAAGTGTGCTGTGATTTTCATTGACTGAATTGTATCATTGATGTAGTTGGCTTCACCAACTAAACCAGCGGCTTCTGTAGAAGCCTTCTTCAAGTTAGACTTGATTGTCGCAAAATCTGAAGCAGTGGCTGGATCTAACTTAGATGCACGAGAACTAGTAAAGAAGACATTTTCATGATTAACCTTCTTTAAAGTTCCAGCACTGCCACCCTCGCAGAATGCTTCATAAATATAATTACCATTTGTTTCAGATATTTCATTATTATTGGCACGATATACACCAATCATAACTGGAACATCTGTTAATTTTTTCTTATTTGAACGAATATACTTGTAAATCTTCTTAACACACTGCTGTGAAAAGCTTCTTAATTTATCATCGCTAAGTGTCACTGCAGGTGAAGAAAGTTTACCATCAATCTGTTCTTTGGGATCAAGAATAAGCGCAATAGAAATACCTTTTAATACATAACCAGAACCGCTCTTCTTATAATAATCCTGTTCAGTTAAATTTGATACAAGAACAGGACTCTGTAATCCTTCATAACTTTTACCACTTTCTATCTGTAATGTATTAGGATATTTCTTATCTTCTTCTTTAGTTCCTGCCACATCCCTTTTTAGAAGATTATTGTAATCAGTTGGTGTTAATTCTAATCCTTCTGATAAATAATAATCGTTTGTAGAGAAATGACTTGTTGAAAGGATCTGTAATCCTGAACCGATAGTTACTAAATCCTTTGTGTTACTGAAGTTCAAATAGAATTTCTCACTATTTTTAGAACGTCCATTATTAATCATATTGTAGTAGTTACCATCAAATGTCTTAGCAGATGACTCTTTGGTACTACTTGATGTTTTCACTGTTTTGCTGGAGCATCCTGTCGCAAAAATAAGCATGATGCTAACAAGAGCTTTTAA
>NZ_UQGV01000030.1 GCF_900540665.1 uncultured Catenibacterium sp.
TTAAGTTCGTCTTTTTTTATACGTTTTGATTGATTTTTGTTTCACACTTTCCCCTTTCTATATAAAAATAGAAAAAAGCTATACGTTATCGTATAGCTTTTAACGATAAGATAACGCCTCTTCATCATGAAGGAGTGAGACAGGTATTCCCTGAATCACCAAGAGAACAAGCTGCCGCTTATCTTCTTTCGGCGATGATTACCTTTCATATGATTCCTAGTCTGCCGACTCCTCATATTACTCTGATGCATCGCTTCCTCTATCTTTATATTTGACTTTACATGCTCATTATAATAGGAAGATATAAAATGTCAATTCCTATTTATTTAAATGTATCACTATTCTAGAGTTTTTATCATTACATCTACATTTTTATCATCAATTGTCACAACTGCATAAGAACGTTTTGATCCACCACGTGGCCAGGATGTTGAGCCTGGATTAATAAGCCATAAGCCATTTTCTTCTTTTGCAAGAGGCATATGTGTATGACCTGAGATTAAAACATCTCCATTATACTTTTTTAAGAACTGAATCATTTTCTTTTCACGATCAAAGTAACCAAAGAACTGACCATGAGTGATAAGAAGATGTCTTCCTTCAATATCTAGTCTTGCTGTCTGAGGAAGGTCAAGACTCCAGTCATTATTGCCTTTAACAGCTACAAAGCCATCTAAATCCTGAAGTGAATAGGACTCGCTATCACCGCAATGGATGTAGTAATCTGCATCATCTTCTAAGACTTTAATATCTGTTAACATATTCATATCACCATGGTTATCTGACATGATTACAATTTTCTTCATTTTAATGCCTCCTTTTGAATATATTCTTCAATACAGCTATTCTCTTTATAAATTTTATTGGCTATCTTCTTACCTACATAGCGATAATAATGAGAATCATAGACATGATTTGTAGAAGAAGCCATACGCTTTGGATAGCGCAATATAAAGCCATATTCATATGAATGTGCTTCAAGCCATTGTGACAGAGTGGATGTTTCAAATGTCTGATAGGCAATGGATTTAGAAGCAATAGATACTGTTCTACCTAATTGTCTTTCATCTTTACCAGCAAGAGCTGGATTTGAATATTGAAAATCATTAAAGCTCTCATAGGCTTCTTTGACATAAAAATCTTCAGTAATTTCATCAGGCATTGCTTCTACCATCTTCTTTAAGGCTTCATAAGCATCATTTTCTAAATACATAGCGTATTTTAAGCGGTGAATATCTGACATCAAAACAAGATTACGAGGCACATAAGCCCCTATATAACTTGTATCATTAAGTGTTGTCAACAATGATGAAGGGTTCGCAATCAAGAATATCTCATGGTTATTGGCCTGAGTCATGAGTGTTGTTAACCCATAACGTGAGTAGTTATGACAGGCATCCGCAAAGAAAGAACGAATTAATTTATCTGTCAATCCACGATTCTTTAATAATTCAATATAGTATTCTGTATCATCCACATAACTATAATCATCATACAGTGGTCTCATCTCATAATATATTTCTAATTTATCAAAATCAAAATTCTGATTATATAAATAGCCTGACTCCAAATCATGTTCTACTAGTTTTTTAGCCTGACCATAGGCTTTATTCTTAAAACTATCTAGAAGTTTTTCAGCTAATTCATTCCCAGTAGAAAGAATGAGCTTATTGTTGGCATAGCGACCAGTCTTTTCTAGTAGTTCATAATATTGATAATACGGAAGATAAAAATCATCATACTTGATAAATTTCATAAAATGGTAAAGTGGAATTCTGTTTTCTACAAGATATTTCTGTTCCTCTTTGCTTAGGTATTCCTCGATGATCATTCTATTATCGTTATTGATGCCATTGACACGATAGAATGGATCAAAACGGAGATTAATTGTATAGAATGAAACGATAAATAATGCAATAACTGTAATAAACAGATACTTGCGCTTACTTTCCATTAAATCACCTGCTCTCTAGTGTCAATTATATAGTATATCATGATGAGTGTATAGTTTAATCTTTGTGCAGTACTTCGTAGAGTTTCAAGGCTGTATTTTTAGGAACTACTGCTTCTAATTCTTCTAATGACGCTTCTTTCATCTTTTTGACACTTTTAAAATGATTGAGAAGTTTCTTCTTGCGTGCCTCGCCGATTCCATCTACTTCATCAAGAATAGAACTAAATAATGATTTAGATCGTACCTGACGATGGAATGAAATAGCATAACGATGCACTTCATCCTGCATACGTGTAAGAAGGAAGAATAACGGACTTTTTGTATCAATAGGCACCTGATTGCCATTTTCATCTAGAAGCATCGCAGTAGAATGCTTATCATCCTTAGATAACCCACAGATATGTACAGGAAGATTCAAACTGTTGATGACTTCTTTAGCAACTTTAATTTGTCCAAGTCCACCATCGACAATAATTAGATCTGCCATTTCCTTTTGTTCCATTAAGAGACGATAATAACGTCTATAGACGACTTCCTTCATACTAGCATAATCATCAGGGCCTTCTACTGTCTTGATCTTATATTTACGATAATCTTTTTTAGAAGGCACACCATCCTTATAAACAACCATACCTGCAACAGCATAAGCCCCCTGGATGTTAGAGTTATCATATAATTCAATTGTATGCGGTGTATTAATACCTAGTTTTTTACCTAATTCAATAATAGGCAGGATTGTCTTTTCATCAGTTTTCTCTTTTAATAAGAACTTCTTTTCTAGTGCTTCCAACGCATTCTTGTTAGCCATTTCTACTAAGGATTTCTTATCTCCTCTTTGAGGTTGAAGTACATGACAGGATAATATTTCAGATAAAAGTTCTAAATCAACATCCTGAGGAATAAGTAGTTCATAGGGTTCAGGATGTGTTTGATAGTAAGTAACTAAGAAACGAATCAGATCTTCTTCAAAATCTTCTCCTACAGGTTCAAGATTAAAATCATGATAGAGAAGCTTACCTTCACGCATAAAGAAGAGCTGAATACTGATATAACCTTTATCAATATAATAGCCTAAAATATCTCTATCTTTATAGTCGCCAAATTGAACATTCTGTTTGGCAGTTACATATTCTATGGAACGAATAATATCACGATATTCTTTAGCAAGCTCGAATTGTAGATTTTCACTGGCTGTCATCATTTTTTCAGTGAGTTCATCAATCTTTGATTTGGTATTGCCATGAATAAATGAGATCAGTTCTTTTCTGATTTCATCATATTGGCTCTTATCAATATCGTTGATACATGGCCCTAAGCATTGATGTAATGAATAATATAAGCATGGCTTATCTGGAACATGATTACATTTTCTTAAAGGGTAAAGCTTATTTAATAATTTAAAGGTGTTTCTTGCTGCAGTGGCATCGGGATAAGGTCCAAAGTACTTATTTTTTTTGTTTTTTGTTTTTCTTACTATTTTGAGTCTTGGATGGGTTTCATCAGTCAATTCAATATATGGATAATAGGTATTATCCATGAACATGATGTTGTATTCAGGTGTATAGTCCTTAATGAGGTTGATTTCAAGTAATAATGCTTCCTTTTCACTACCTGTTACAATATAGTCAAAGTCCCATATATGATCTACAAGCTTTGTCGTTTTATAGTTATGTGCACCTGTAAAATAAGAAGAGACGCGATTTTTCAGTTTTCGCGCCTTTCCTACATAAATGACTTTTCCTTCTGTATTTTTCATTAAATAACAGCCAGGAGACATAGGAAGTAATGAGAGCTTCTTTTTAATATAATCTAGATTCTTATTCAAAGCTAACCACCGTTACACCTAAACCGCCCTCATTAGGACCACCATCACGATATTCTTTGACATAAGATAGATGATCTAACTTCTTTCTTATACCATTACGTAAAATTCCCTTACCCATACCATGTACTATACGTACTGAAGGATAACCAAGTAATAAAGCATCATCTAAGAACTTCTCAACAATATTCATTGCTTCTTCATAACGCATACCAATGACATTTACTTCATAATGTCCGGTTTTCTTCATATGCTGTCTAGTACCTGCTTTTTTTACTTTCTGAGGCTTAGAGGCACCATGCATAAAAGTAACTTCTGTATCTTTTACACGTGCCTGGAGACCACCTAAATCAATCAACAGTTCATGTTTCTTGACTTCAAGTACATCCCCTTCTCTATTCATCTTATCAAGCTTGACATGATCACCCTTCTTAAAGACATGATCCTGCACTTTTACAATTTCTTTCTTTTCATATTTCTGCTGGTCTAATGCGTGTTTGGCTGCAGTCACCTGATGAGGTTTTAAAACTCCCTGATTCATGATATCTTTAGTCAATTCATCAATTGTTTTCTTAGCTTCTTCAAGCATCTTATTGGCTTCTTGCTGTGCTTCTTCTACAATACGATCCTTCTGCTTTGTTGCAATAGAAAGCTGATGTTCATAGCGATTATGAAGTTTTTCATTATCTGCAAGTAACTGATTGATTCTTTCTTCTTTCTCATCTAATTCAGCACTCTGCTTAGTCAGCTTTTCAGTTAACTTTTCTGCTTCACTCATACGTTCTTCTTTATTATGTAAAGCATGATCAATAATCTCATGATCTAGACCTAAAGAAGCAGCAATTTCAAAGGCATAAGAAGAACCAATTGAATGAAGCTTCAAGCGATATGTAGGACGCATTGTTTCTACGTCAAATCCGACTGATGCGAGCGTAATATCATCTCTTGTCTGACCATAGCTTTTCAATTCGCCATAATGCGTTGAAGCGATAATACGGCAGTCACGATTGAGTAAGGTATCTAAGATTGCTTCTCCTAGGCAAGCCCCTTCTTGTGGGTCTGTACCAGAGCCAATTTCATCAATTAGAATAAGAGAACGACATGTGGCATGTTCTAGGATATAAATAAGCTTCTTCATATGTGATGAATAAGTTGAAAGTGATTGTTCAATTGACTGTTCATCACCAATATCTGTATAAACAGCATCAAAGAATGGAATAGAAGCGTCAATAGCTGGAACAGCTAATCCACTAATAGCCATCAATGAAAGTAATCCTGCAGTCTTTAAAGCTACTGTTTTACCACCAGTATTAGAACCAGTAATCATAAGCATCTTGCCATCAATAATAATGTCATTAGGAATTATCTTTTCCTGATCAATTAAAGGATGTCTTGCCTGCTTTAAAGAGAGAACACCTGTTTCATTGATATCAGGCTTTACACAATCATAATCACATCCAAAGCGTGCTTTCGCAAAGATAAAATCAAGTTCAGACATGAGTTCCTGATCAAAGTAGAATCTTGTATAGTTATATTTGACACGTCTAGTTAGACTTTGAAGTATTTTATTGATTTCTGTCTGTTCCTGACTTTTCAACTCATTGAGTTCATTATTCATAACAACGACACTTTCAGGTTCTATAAAGAATGTCTGACCAGATGCACTTGTTGCATGAACTAAGCCTTTAATCTCATTTTTGTGAGGTGCTTTGACTGCCAGTACTAAACGGTCATTTTTACTTGAAAGAGTATCCATACTTAAAGAATTCTTTTCACTCTTTAAATAGTCTTCCATTGAATGACGAATACGTCCTTCTAATGCATGCATACTTTTTCTAATACGATAAAGTGTTTCACTTGCGTGATCACTGATAGAGCCATCAGGCATAATACATCTATTGATTTCAATATGAAGACCATTATCTCCTTCTAAACCTTCTACTAAATCTCTTAATAGAATAATGTCTCCTTCATAAGCATTAAAATATGATGTGACCTGAAAGATGTTTTCTAACATATGGTCAATCGCCATTAGTTCTTCAGGAGCTAAAATACCATCCATCTTAGCCTTTGCAAGATAAGCACTGATATCATTGAGTGGTGCAAGAGGCAAAGTACCCATAATACAATGAATTGTCATAGCTTCTTCCAAACGATTCTGTTCTTCGTTCAAATCAGCTAAATTATCATACATCTCTAGATGTAAGATCTTCTTTTTCGCAATTTCTGTACGACATGTACCTGCGATATGATTTAAAATTCTTGGGAATTCTAAGACTTTATAACTATCTAACATTTTATTCACTTCCTATATTATTTAAAATAGTATTCTTTTCTGTTTCTGTATAAGGTGTTTTATTTAATAAAGAGATAAATTGAAGTTTTTCTTCATGAGGTATAATGACCTGCTGTTTCATTAAAGCAGGACCTAATTGTGTATATACAAACTGTGTTGCATCATGTTCATCTAGTAGTCCATGATCATAGGCATGATTGTTAGCAATAATCATTTTTCTTAATATATCTTTATCTTCTAATTGAAGGGTATGTTGTCCTTTTAATAAACTTCCATAAGCACTCGCTTCATTTAATACTGTTTCTGAAATAATGGGCACATCCTCTATGATTAAATGTCCTATCTTAGAATCAGTAAGAATATCAGGACCAAAGAATGGGACAATAAGCATAACCATTGCCATGAAGGCAATAAAAAGACCTTTTAAACCATGAAGCAGTGCCCCTAATAGGTGGTTTACAAATGATGTCAAGGCAAAGTGATCGGTTAATTTTGTGATCAATGGTTTAATAAGAAGCCCTATCAGTCTTCTTATGATTTCTAGAATAATGAACATGATGATAAATACAATCAGCATATTCACTACAGAGCCCCCTAACTGAGATAATGGGTCATCTACCGGTTTATAAATCTGGATAATTGAAGAGATTGTTTCAACATTAAAATAGATAAAAAGCATCATGATGATGAAGCTTAGCAGATCATAAAGTGTTGAGAAAAAACCTTTGGAATATCCGCTGAAAAACATATATAACAAAAAAGCGATAAGAATCAAATCGAGAAAACTCATAATACTTACCTCCTTAATACTGTCGGTTCCTAATTATAACAAATGAAATTTATACTGTCAAAAAAATGAAATTTATGATAAAATAAGAAATGTGAGGTGAATATGGTGGAGCCAATTAAATTTTTGATTAATGAAAACATTTTAAACAAGATGAAGAAGTTTTATGACAGTCAGATGGTTCCATTCGAAAGCGAGAACCTTCTTTTAAAAGCTCATGCTATTGGCTGTGACATCGAAGTGACATCGGATTATGAAGCAAGCTTTTTAGGACAGAATGCAGTGCATGAAGCAAAGCATTGGTCTAGAAGTTTAGCAAAGAAGATTGAGCAGGAAAAAAACTCAGATCATTTATGTATGCATCCTCATATCGGGGCTGCAGAAACAGGATCTGCTGATTTTCTTGGGCCGCTTTGTGTTGTAGCATGCTATGCCGATGATGAAGCACTTGAGATTATTAAAAACCTAAAAATTGATAATGTCGATGATTTATCAAATCAGGAAATTATCAATTGCGCTAAACTATTAAAAGGACATCTCATTTCATCACTACTAGTATTAGATAACTCACATTATAATAAGATGATTGATAGTGGAATCAACCAGGCTAACATTCGCGCCCGTTTATTTAACCAGGCTGTTGTGAATGTCCTTCAGAAAGTGAAGAAGAGTGTTGAATTCAAAGTTATTGATCAGTTTGTTTCACCTAAGACTTATTATAACTATCTAAAGAGCGAAGTTATTGTTGTAAAAGATATGATTTTTGAAACCAATGCTGATGAGCAATACCTAGCAGTATTAGCTGCAGAAATCATTTCTCGTTACGCATATCTACAATATTTTGCTAGTATGACAAAGAGCTTAAAGATGAACCTTGCTAGAGGGGCTGGCACTAATGCCGAAATCGTGGCTGTTAAACTTGCAAACAAGTATGGGGAAAAGATTCTTACAAAAGTATGTAAGTTGAATTTCACTAATACAAAGCGTGTTAAGGGAGCATTAAAGAAATTAAAAGAAGGCCTATAGGCCTTCTTCTTCATCTAGAGAATCAATTATTGATTCTCTTTTTTTATTTCTATTTCAAATGCTGGGACTTTACGATAAGAGACGCCGGCAACATCTAACATACGTTTAGCTGCTCTATCACTTTCTGATCCTTTATATTTTTCGTCTTCATAGACAATTTCTTTGATCCCACTTTGAATGATTGCTTTTGTACATTCATGACATGGAAATAAAGAAACATAAATACGACAATCCTGCAATTTCTGAGTAGAGTTTAGAATCGCGTTGAGTTCCGCATGAACAACATAAGGATACTTTGTATCATATAAAGCCCCTTCTCTTACTGACCAAGGGAATTTATCGTCTTCACATCCGCGAGGAAGACCATTATATCCTACACCTACAATACGGTTGTCACTGTTAACGATGCAGGCACCTACCTGCGTATTAGGATCCTTTGAACGATAAGCAGAGAGTTTCGCAACTCCCATAAAATATTGATCCCATGTAATAATCTGCTTATCCATTATATTCTCCCCCTAATTCCTTGATCTTTTCTTCAAAGAAATCTGGTAGAGGTGCTTCAAAATACATATGTTCATGTGTTCTAGGATGAACAAAACCTAATACTCTGGCATGAAGATACTGACCATAAGTATTGTCATCATTTCTAAAACCATATTGAGGATCACCATAAACTGGATGACCAATATATTGCATATGAACACGAATCTGATGTGTTCTACCTGTTTCAAGACGGCATTCAATAAGTGTCATATCATCATAACGCTCTAATACTTTAAAGTTAGTAATCGCATCTTTTGCATTTTTGCTTGTAACTGCCATCTTCTTACGGTCCTTGCTGTCACGTCCAATAGGTGCTTCAATACGACCTACATTATGATTAATAACACCATGTACAAGTGCCACATAACGACGTACAACTGAATGTTCTTCTAGTTGTTTAGATAATGAACGATGAGCATTGTCATTTTTTGCAACCATTAGTAAACCACTTGTTTCTTTATCGATACGATGAACAATACCTGGTCTTGTAACGCCATTAATAGCTGATAAATCATGACAATGATAAAGTAATGCGTTAACAAGTGTTCCTGAATAGATACCTGCAGATGGATGAACAATCATGCCTGTTGGCTTATTGACTACAATCACATCTTCATCTTCATAAATAATGTCTAAAGGAATATCTTCAGGACTGATTTCAGTGCTCTGAGGATCAGGTAAAGTGACCTGAATCACATCCTCTTCTTCAACCTGATAGTTTGCCTTTTCAATGTTATCGTTGACGACAACCTGCCCTGCTTTGATCCATTTCTGAATTTCAGTACGAGAACGGTCAGGCATATGATTCAAGATGACTTTATCTAAACGTAAGCCTTTTTCTTCTAATTCTGGTGTGATTGATTGTATTTCCATAATTTATATTCTCCAATTCCTAAATCTAAGATGATTAATAAAACACCTATTACAACACCCATATCTGCAATATTGAAAATAGGAAAATCATAACCAAATACAAAGAAATCTAAAAAGTCTCTTACATAATGAAAAACAACACGATCATATAGATTTCCTAACATGCCGCTAAATATAAGTACAATTCCAAATCTCAATAAGACCTGGGATTTATCACTCTTGATAAAATAATAAATAAGCATAATACCAGCAATAATAGAAATTGCATAAAAAAGAAATAAACGTCCTGAAAGCATTCCCCATGCTGCACCAGTATTATGAATATAAGTGAAATAGAAAAAGTTTTTAATGACCTGATAGCTCTGGCCCAACTGCATTGATTCATTGACTACAAGTTTAGTTACTAGATCACCACCTAATACAATAATAAATGTGATCAAGTATAAAAAACTGTATTTAAAATTTATTTTTCTCATTTAATCATCCTTTCCTCAACGATTATAGCATGACTTTAAAAGATATAAAAGAAAAACAGGCTTTACGCCTGTTACATGCAGTATAAGATAATGCATAAAAAGTGAAGGACACTGCCTAATAAGATCCATAAGTGCCAGATACAATGCATATAACGTATTTTTTCCTGTAATCCATAGAAGATTGTACCAATTGTATAAGCAACACCACCAGCTACTAATAGATAGATACCATTCATGCCTATAGTACCAGGTAATAAATTAAACTTAAAGATGATACACCAGCCTAGAATAAGATAACAGGCCATAGAAAATTTTGCGAATTTCTTAATGTCATAAGCATTTAATGCAATACCTAGAATTGTGACAGCCCATACGATACCAAATAGAACCCATGCCCAGAATGGATCAGCAAGTCTGACAGAACATAATAGTACTGGTGTATATGTACCAGCAATTAAGACAAAGATACTACAGTGGTCCATAATCTGGAATACCTTCTTCGCCTTAAGTTTAGGAGATAAGCCATGATAAATTGAACTCATTGTATAAAGAACAATCATGGAAATACCATATACAATGCCAGAAGCTAAACCATAACCATTATGATGTAAACATGAGAATATAATGCATAATACAAGTGCTGCAACACCAAAAGCAGCTCCTACAATATGAGTTACCATATTAAATATTTCTTCACCACGAGTATAATCAGGAAGTACACGGTCATCTAATTTTGTACGTTTCATTTTAATCACCTCTTGTACACCAAGAATATCATATCTATTATTTGATGTCAATATATCTAGTATTAAAGTCTAGATGTTACCATTCGTATGGGTTCCATTGTCTTATGATATGATGTGATTCTAACTCATAGAGTGTATTAAAGACAGCTGTCTGATTTCTCCATAATTCCTTATCTACATGAAAATGGCCAAAATACCAATGAGTGTAGTCTGTATTTTTCTGAATAGCATTCAAATATGTAGTCAAAGGCATTTCCTGATAAACATCACCTTTTATATGAAATTGTTTAATAGTCGATAGAAAATAAACCGTTTCATCTGGTGCTGTATGTGTAATAATATAATCCACATGATCTATATTACTTAAATGTTGTAAACCATTCTCATATTCTTTTGTATTTGGCATTTCAGCAGGCCACCAGGAAACATTTTCTTTACGAAATGGCTGATCAATGGAATAACCACCACCAAAAGTGAAGAATGTTTTTCCTTCTATTGTATAGATTTCTCCACGCATTAAATGAATGAGGTTATGACGTAGTTTTTGAACATGACCACCATTCCATACTTCTATAGGATAGCTATTAAGTTTATTAAAGTTCTCATGATTGCCATCAACAAATAAAACAGTATAGGGCTGAACACTAATGAAATCATAAAACGATTCTTCTGAAGAGTATTTCTGTTGAAAAAAACCTATTCCAAAATCTCCACATACAATAATAATATCCCCTTCTTTTAATACCGGGTCTATCTGTTCAAGCCATTTAAATTGATTGCCATGTATATCACCCGTTATATAAATCATAATTTCATCACCTCTATATCATTATACATAAAAAAAGCCATCAATGTAGATGGCCTTTAGAATTCAACAGGTTCATATTCCTGAAGTTTTGCAAGGTATCCAAGTTTTGACAATGCATCTTGAATTTCATCAAGTCTTTCATCTGTTTCAGCACAGATTGTATGATAATGATATCCACTTGTAACTGTCATTAAAGAGATGGATTTCCCACATTTTAAATTATCAAGATATTTCTTTACATCTAAACGTGATGCAATATTAAGAGGTGCACGTACAATATGATAGGCCTTATGATAAACAAAGATATCTTTAACATAACCACCTAGATCAACGATTGTATTGAGCTCATTTTCTATATCTGCATCAGTATGCTGCATTTTGAGGACTCTTTCCACCATAGCAGAATGACGTATGATATATCCTCTATTGGTTGCTTCTATAACATGATTATTAGCACGAAGAAGTGCGACATCATTCACAATAACCTGACGTGAAACTTGAAGACGTTTTGCAAAATTAGAAGCAGAAATCGGTGTATCACTTTCCATCAGTTCTGTAAGGATGTAGTCCCTTCTTTCTTTACCAGTCATTTAATCTCTCCCATTAATTGCATGAAGGTTCTTTAATGATAGATCTAGAATCTTTGCAGAGTGTGTTAATGCACCACTTGAAATGAAATCTACACCCATATCTTTTACTCTATTGATGTTTTCTGCAGTAACGTTACCAGAAATTTCGATTTCAGCACGTTTATCAATATAATCAATAGACTGCTTTAATAATTCAGTACTCATATTATCAAGCATGATAATATCAGCACCCGCTGCAACAGCTTCTTTCACCATATCGAAAGTTTCTACTTCAACTTCGATTTTTCTTACTGATGGAGCGTAATCTCTTGCCATCTGTACAGCCTTAGTAACGTTTCCAGCTGCACCAATATGGTTATCCTTTAATAAAACTCCGTCTGTTAAGTTATATCTGTGATTGCTTCCTCCACCTACTTTAACAGCATACTTTTCAAAGATTCTGTTATTTGGAGTTGTTTTTCTTGTATCAAGTAACTTAATACCTGTACCCTTAAGAAGATCTGCAACCTTACGTGTATAAGTGGCAATACCTGACATTCTCTGTAAGTAATTTAATGCAGTTCTTTCACCTTCAAGAAGAGTTCTCATATCACCAGTTACTTTAGCGAGTAATTCTCCTTTATGGACTTCATCACCATCATGAGCAAAGAAGTGTACATCCACATCTTCATCTAATAATTTGAATGTTCTTTCAAAAATCTGAAGACCAGCAATAATACCATTTTCTTTACAGATTAATTCTACTTCACCTAACTGTGCAGTTCTCATAACACTGCATGTAGATACATCTTCACTTGTAATATCTTCACGAAGAGCTGAAAGGATTAGTGGGTCTGCATTTAATTTTAACGTTGTCTTATCAAACATACTTGGGGCCTCATACTTTCTTGTCATAGCTTTTGCGGCTCTTTTAGCAAATACTAAACTTTCTAATAATGAGTTACTAGCAAGTCTATTCTTTCCATGAACACCATTACATGCCGTTTCACCAACAGCATATAGATTTTCCATAGATGTTTTACTGTTTTCATTGACCTTTACACCACCCATGAAATAATGCTGGGCTGGTACGACTGGAATACATTCTTTAGTTACATCATAGCCTTTATCTAAGCAGTACTGAACAATATTAGGGAAATGTTCCTTTAGTTCCTTTTCACCAATAGGTCTTAAATCTTCTAAGACATAATCAGTACCATCTTTTTCCATCTGTTTCTTAATTGCATTAGAAACTACATCTCTAGGTAATAATTCATTAACGAAACGATTACCATTCTTATCATATAATAATGCACCTTCACCTCGGACACTTTCAGAAATAAGGAAACGTCTTTCATTATCTTCACTATAGAAAGTTGTTGGATGAATCTGTACATAATCCAAATGTTCTGTTTCGATATTGTATTTCTTAGCAAGATCAATGGCATCACCAGTTAAATGACGGTAATTAGTAGAATTCTTATACTTACCACCAATACCGCCAGTTGCAAGTACAACAAAGTTCGCATAGATATCATGTTCTTCATCGCCTTTGCGTACTCTACCACCAACGCACTTACCATTCTTTACAAGAAGGTCTGTTAAAGTCACATATTCTTCAATAGTGATATTCTTTCTTGTTTTTACTTCTGCATAAAGCTTACTCGTGATTTCTTTACCCGTAATATCTTCATGATAAAGAATTCTGTTAGTAGAATGAGCACCTTCTTTTGTATATTTAAGGTTTCCTTCTTCATCTCTTGCAAAATCTGTACCATATGATAATAAATCATCAAGTACAGCACGAGAACTTCTGATCATTAATTCTACAGATAGAGGATTATTTTCATAATGTCCAGCTCTTAGTGTATCTTTAAAGAAAGCATGATAATCACTTTCATCCTTAAACATACAAATACCACCCTGTGCAAGAAAGCTATCACTTTCTTCTACACATGACTTAGTGATCATATGAATATTAAGGTTCCCAGGTAATTTAAGGGCACAATATAATCCTGAACATCCAGTACCTACAATAAGAACATCTGTTTTTTTAGTCATTTTTAGTCATCTCCTATTTAGCAAGTTCAAGCATTCTTTCTAATGGTGCTTTTGCTTTATTCATAAATTCTTCATCTAAGAATACTTCATTCTCTCCAGTTTCTAATACATGTACAATCTTTTCTAGTGAATTGAGTTTCATATTAGGACATACCTGAGTTCTTACTACATTATAAAGCTTCTTATCTGGTGCCTGATTTAGGATTGTGGCATAAACACCATCTACTGTACCAACAATAAATTCCTTAGCATCATTTCCAACAATATAATCAATAATACCTGATGTACTTCCAATATAATCTGCTTCTTCTAATACTTCAGGCTTACATTCAGGATGTACAGCCACTAACGCATTTGGATGTTCCTTCTTTGCATTTAATACATCTTCCTTAGTCATGATGTGATGTCTTGGACAGAAACCATTATTTAAAATGATATTCTTACCTTCTACCTGAGTTGCTACATAGCTTCCTAAGTTCTGATCTGGTACAAAGAAAATATTCTTATTTGGTAATTTATTAACGATTTTAACTGCATTTGAACTAGTCACACATATATCACTATAAGTCTTAATTTCTGCAGTAGAGTTGATATAGCATACAACAGCTAAATCATCATACTTATCTCTCATTTCTTTAATCTTTTCTATAGTGACCATATGTGCCATTGGACAATCTGCATGTGCATCTGGCATATATACATGCTTAGTAGGATTAAGTATCTTAGCACTTTCTCCCATGAATTCTACACCTGCAAATACAATCTTATCAGCATCTGTTTCTGCTGCTTTTTTAGCAAGATAGAATGAGTCACCAATGAAATCAGCAGCTTCCTGTACATCTGCATCTACATAATAGTGAGCCAATATAACAGCATCCTTTTCTTCTTTTAGCTGCTTGATTCTATTCATCATATCCATATTTTTATCCCCTATTTCTTATTTATCCTAAATTAAGCGCCTTTCTCTTCTACGCTGCTCCATATGCTACCATTGATGTTGACATATGTCAAGACACATATGTTGACATTGTCAAATAAATAAGTTCAAGGAATATTACAGTATGCTTGAATGTAATAGATTACAGGATTTTTCAGGATGAAAACAAACCCTTTGATGCAAAAAAGATTATAACTAATCAGTTACAATCTTTTTGAATTTTCTATTCATGTTCTTCATATATGCCAATCAACAGAAGTATCATAGCCTTACTTAGTTGCATATGTTTTCCAAATGGATTGATGACAATTCCATTAATCTCTTCTAAGTCAAGTGCTAGTCTCAGAATTGATAGGATGGATTGATTCATCTGGACATTACCATGTGACCCCTTGTGCATTTCTTCTGTTGAAGTAAATACACCTAACCACTCTTTACCCTTAGTATCTTTGACTGTTTCTATTTTTAGTTTCACAGCCTGATCGAGTGTCAATGTATCACCTACATTTAAATTACTAAGTTCTTTTGGTAAAAATGAATTCTTAGTGATATAAGGAACTACTAATTCTCCTCCCTGTTTCATTGCATTCAGCATCGTATCCATAAATAGTATCATGCCTTCTTTATCATTTTGGACATAATATTGATTAATAGCTTTCTCAATCATCTGATTTGTATTTTGTGAACCATAATGATGTTTTACATGATTATAAAATGCATCAACAACATCTCTCATATCTTCATTGATACGATTTCTACATTCAGATATTAATGTTTCAGGTATTCCATAATAAGCTTCTGCAATACTTCCAGTAATCGCTCCAAGGGTATCTGTATCCCCACCTAGAGATACCGCATTTCTTATAGCATCTTCAAAGTCCTTGGCTTCAAGAAATGCAATGATTGCTTCTGGGACAGTTTTTTGACAAGTTTCATCCATATGATAGCTAGGACGGATTTCATCAAGTGTTCTATCTAAATCATAATGAAATTCATTCTCAATATACTTTTTTATTTCTTCTTTTGATGAACCGTTTCTTGCCATAAATATCGCACTCGCAGTCGCCTCTGCACCCTTAATACCTTCTGGATGATTATGAGTTACATTTGCAGTTGCCTTTGCGACAGTTCTTGTTTTTTCAAGAGAATCATAAAGCCACCCTACAGCAGATACTCTCATGGCAGAACCATTTCCAAAGCTATTATAAGGCTCGGGATGACAGGCTCTTAGCCAGCGTCTAAAATAACCTCCGTATCCTGCATGAGGATATCTTCTACCCCATGACTGCATACTTGATATAACTGCGTCTTCGATTTCTTTGACTGCTGCATCCTGCCCTACTTTAAGTAATGCCTCACATACAGCAAGAGTCATGACTGAATCATCTGTAAAATGAGATCTTCTACTAAATAATTTAAAATCCTTTGTTTTATCTCCTCTATCAAATTCAAATGGACTACCAATAATATCTCCTAAAATTGCACCATACATAATATATTCCTCCAATCTCTTTTCTTATTACACTATCAGTATAAGTGAAAGAGAGAAACTAATGGTCGCTTTGAAAGCGACATTTAAAAAACGTCGATACATGAAGTACCGACGTCATTTATGCTCCAAGAGTTTCATTAGTATATTTGAACAATGTGATGTTGAGCTCCATAATATCATAGTGTTTGTCTATGATTGCTTTTTGTACAATTAAATCTACTTTACTACTTGGACTAAATGCCCAATCCGCTCTTGCAAGAAGATCTTTTGATTCTTCTAGATTAAGCTGTAAGGCGATACATAATGCAAATACTGTCTTCTTTTTAGGATGATAATTCTTATTGCATTGAATTTTAGAAAAAAGTTTTCTATCTAGATTGGCTCGTTTCCATACATCTTTATTATCCAAATGCGCTTTGTCTATTAATTTAAATAATTTATCATGAAATGAAAGACCAATATTTGCGAGCTGATCTTCTAAAGAAGTATCCGATAAATCTAGAGATGGTTCTTCATAAAACGTAGAGTTAAATAAAGAACGAAGACGAGCACTTCGTCTGTAGCTTAAAGGATACTCATTGATATGACTTTCTTTGACATAGTTTGCATCAATATAAGAATCAATCTCTCCGACAATTTGGCTGGATAATTGAAAAGAGGTTTTATCAAATACAACTAAAATGATTTCTATTTCATGTTCAGTTAAAAATTGACTGAATACAGATACTGCAATGTGCAAAGCCTTATCTTTTGGAAATTCATATACACCTGTTGAAATAAGAGGAAATGCGATACTTTGACATCCTAGTTCTATTGCTTTTTGTAGAGGTAGACGATAACATCTTTCTAGTATTTCAAGTTCATGATGATTTCCATCAATCCATACAGGTCCTACTGTATGAATAATATATTTCGCATTGAGGTTATAAGCACCAGTCACTGCAATATCTCCTCTTTCAATAGGACCAATAATCTTTCTTTCTGCAAGAAGTGCCTCTTTTCCTGCTGCTTCATATATCGCAAGATCTGTGCCACTGACACATTTTGGTTTTGGATTTGCTGTATTAACTATGATATCAGCTTCTACTTTTGTGATATCATTTCTTACTATCTTAAATGCCATAAAAGTGTCTCCTTCTTTTCTTTACATTATAATTCATAAGATGTCTACCAATATACTTATAAGCGAATGTTTTAATGGTTGACATCTCTTGATGATATTCTTTTAGTAACGTATCTGGACAATCATAGATACCAAAGTCTTGAGTAATTCCTTCACTTTGAATATAGGTATTATTTCTATTGAAGTCAATTATAGGGTGTTTGAAATTTTTCACTGCAATACCATAACCACAAAATGGACCAGTACATTTAGTAAATCTATTCTGAAGTTGTTTAAGATATGCTTTATCTAAAATAAATCCTTCTAGTTCATACCATCGATTTTCAAGGTAAACTTCCACCCAGCTATGTAATATATTCTTAGGTGCACTATGATATACAATACCTGTCATAGCTCCTCTTTGTAGTTTCTTATCAATAGTAAAGCCATGTATTCTGCATGGAATATCACAGGCACGTAGTAATGCCATAAATAAAGTTCCTTTAGTATTACATTGGCCATAGCCATCGGATAGTACTTTTGAAGCAGGTATATAATCATCACTATTATAGCCAAATAAGATCTCATCTCTTACATAATTATAGATTGATTGTATTCTGTTAAATTCGTTCATTTCTTTCCATTGTTTATCTTGAATAAGTTTTTGAATGGTAGGATGAGAATAATCTAGCATGTGTGTTTCTTTGAGATATTCCATCATTATAAAGAACCTCCATTATTATAGATTATATCATTGTATTATGAGATTTAAAAAAGATTGTAACCTAGGAGTCACAATCTTTAGTTTCTGTAGGACTAAATATAAGTTCTTCCGCAATCGTAGTTGATTTCACTCTCATTAAGCTATCATAGATATTTGATTTACCAAGCAAGTTTATTCCACCGTGCCATACGATTTCTTGGTCAATTACTGCAAAATAAGAATCTAAATCAGGATATATTTCTACAAATACACCATTACCATATAATAAGTCTATGAGACTAGTTGTGTAAGGGTCATCTGTTTGTTTTGTGAATACAATGATTGAAACACCCTTTTCCTGTCTATCCTTAATTAATTCAATAAAAGATAATACTTTCTTTTCATTTAATTGGGGACTAGAGATAATGATGCTTTTATTTGATTCATGGATATCTTGTCTAAATACTTCTAAATAATCACTATAATTGTAAATGTGATTCACGTTTTGTTTATTGTCTACAATATCAGTAATCACATCAAAACCAATCTTTCTATAGGCCGATAGACGTTTTTTATACATATTATTAAAATAATGAATATGAGAATCTACATAATCATAGACAATCGCACTCTCTTTATACTTGTAGTCTCTGTTGATTCTACCTAAGAACTGATCAACTAGAGGTTCACCAGAAACAGGAGAAGTTAAGAATAGCGTATCGAGTCTAGGAACATTGAATCCTTCACCCACTGATTGAGATGTGGCGATAAGAATAAATGGTTCATCATGAGGAAATGACAGTATTGTTTTTCTTATTTCTTCATTTTCCTTTAAACTATGATCACCATAGATAAGATATGTATGATCTAAGACATCATTTTTTAGTGTTTCATATAATAATTTTGCATGTTCTTTGTAACGTGTTAATACAATTGGTGTTCTTTTTTCTTCTATGCATTTCTTAATATCAGAAATAATCATATTATTTCTATTTTCATTTTTAGAGATGAATGCATAAGCACTATTAAGATCATTTTTACTATCGCCTAATGCCATTACTTTTGTGAATCGTGGGTAGACATAATGATCAATAGTTTGTTTTTCTATTCTTTCTTTGCTTGTATATTGATGTCTAATTGGACCTAACTGCATATAGACTTTCTTTTCGAGTCTGTCTATTCTCTTTTCATTTGCGGAAACACCATAGACATATTTAGAATTAATTTGACGTAATACATTTTCAAATATATGGGAAGCTCCATGATGACATTCATCTACTATAACCATGCCGTATTCATGATTTAAACGACAGTTGCCTTCATTGTCATAAATAGAGTTGACTGATACAACATCTATGATACCAGTTAAAGTATTTTTACTTCCATGTAATACACCTATGAGATCTTTTCTTTGTTTCTCTTTACCTGTTTTTGTTTTATACATAGGTAGATCTTCGTTTATTTCTAAAAAATGATGTAATTCATCCACCCATTGATTAATAAGTGAAACACTTTGCATAACAATGAGTGTATTGACTTTCCTTTGAGAAATTAAATAACTAGATACAACTGTCTTACCAAATGCAGTGGCTGCATTAAGAACACCATTATCATAGCTTAATAAATCAGATGCAGCAGAAGGCTGTTCATCTCTTAATTTTCCAGTAAATGATACATTAATAGGTTTTCCTTTTTCTCTCTTATCACTGATCTCATACGCAATATTTGATGAATCACACTTATTAAGTAGCGTTTCTAATAATCCTCTTGGGATTTTTATATAGTCGTTTATGTCTTCCCCTAAATAGATAACTCTTGGCTGATTCCAATTGGAATAGCCTAAATTATGATTCTTGTAAAAAACAGGGTTATCAAAAGCTGCTAAACGTCTAATCTGGTTCTGAATGCGAGGCTTAAGATTAAGTGTATCTACATATATGCCATCTGCAAGGACAATAGAAAGTTTCTCTATGACATCTTCGCTGTGAAAGTTTTCATCCTTTTTCCAGGGTTTCACTCTTTTACCTTGATCTGCAATTATAAGAAGACCTTGAGGTATTAGAAGTTCTTCTTTCCACTTATAAATATATTCTTCTATTTCGCTTTTAGTTAATTGATGAACCTTACTTAGTAATTTCCATTGATCATAATAAGCATTCCAGTTTTCATCCACAAAAGCACTATTGCCTTGTCTTAATGCCTGTCCTTGAAGTGGTAATGCGACTAAATTACCTAAGCCATCGCTATGGTCCTGAGTTGGAAACATACGATCATAATACCTAAATGATTTCAGATTAATAGATTGTGCACCCTTCTCAATGAGTAGTAATCCAAATTCTCTTGCAAGAGAGGCAGGTACAAATTCCTTAAAGAGAATCCATGCATGTGCCCCATTTCCTGAACGTGAGCGTTCTATTAATACATCAATACCATTTTCATGACATATTTTTCTAATTGCATCAATTTCATCTTTCCAATCATTATTTTCACTATTCTCTTCATCATGATTATCAAAATCAAACACAAGTAGCTTACATGTATCATCTTCTAGTAGAGGATATAGCCCAATGACATCTGTACAATTGTCTTTGTATCCTAATAAATGTCTTTTTCCTACTTCTCTATCTAATTTTTTCCACTCTCTATAGGGGCATTCCTGGCAGGACATCTTCTTTTTATTTTGTTTTGGGCAATGATCCTTCCATCTATTAAAACATTGTGGAAAGTATCCTCCCTTAGCACCTCTTAGTGCATATACATCCCTTCTACCTTGAAATAAAGTAAGAAAGTAAGCGGCAAGTTTATCACTAATATAAACATCCTTGATATATGCATCCTCATCTATAGATTCAGTTGTCATTTCTTCTTTTGAATCATTAAAGCTGATATGAGATTTTTTTAGGAGTTCTTTTAATTCTTTATTTTCTTCTTGGAGATGCCTAATCATCCTTCTTAAAGATTCTAAGTTTTGTCCCTCTAAATTCATTGTATATCTCCTTAATTGTTGTTAATTTTGTTATTAAAGGAATAATGATAAAAATTACTATTCCTTCTCAATAATATTTCTTATATCGTCTAGATGATCCGCAAAATAGATGCCTTTCTGTTTCTCATGAGTAGATAATCCCATTTCTATCATATGGGACATAAGTTCTTTCATCCCCTTATAATAATCATTCAAATTATAGAATATGCAAGGTGCATGAAGTTGTTTCAATGAAATTTTAGACATCACTTCTGATATTTCTTCTAGTGTTCCTGTACCTCCTGGAAAGGCGATAAAGGCATCACCTAATTCTATCATTTTTGTCTTTCTTTCTGTCATATCTTTAGTAATGATTAATTCTGTCAAGCCATCATATTGTAGTTCTTCATCAATGAAGAATTGTGGTTCTATTCCAATGACATCTCCACCTGCATCTAATACACTTTCCGCGATGTATCCCATTAATCCTGATTTTGATCCACCATAGATGAGTGTATGATTGTTTTCTCCAATCCATGTACCAAGTTCTTTAACGGCATCTTTAAGTACTGGATCATTGCCTCTCAAGGCACCTAAATATACTGTAATGTTCATATGATTAGCGCCTATTAGGAAAACACACTGTCAAAGGGGTTTGTAGCGGGGGTTAGCCCGCTACTGCGGTATCTTCCGTAGTGTTGATTTCAATGTACTCGGCAATCTTGCGGAGCTCGTCAGCAAATTTGAATTTCACGCTGATATTGCCGTTTTCATAGACCTTGATATAGTCCACAAGTTCAACCAAGATTTCACGGTTGAGGGCTTCAATGTTCTGATACTTCATAAAGGCTACCAGTGCAGGATGCTCGTTGTCCACACCGTTTGCCAGTTCTGCGCGTTCAGCGTTCAGCCGGGTAAGCACCGCGGAAATATCAGAAGTCTGCCGTTCATAGTCAGCCTTCATATCCCGGTATTCCTGCTGGGTGATTTCACCGTCTTTCCAGTCCTGATAAAGAGATTGCTTGTAGCGTGTTATCTTTGTCAGTTCCCGCTCTTTTGCAGCTATCAGATCGTCCAGTCGGTAAGACTGGCTTTTTTTGATTGGAGCGGAATTGATCTGCGTGACGATTTCCGAGTAGGAAACAGCCAAATGTACCTGATGCTGTACAGCGAACAAAACAGCAGCCTCCAGCCGTTCATGCTTGATTGAGTGCATGGTGCAGGCTGTCCGGGAACGGTTCTTGTAGGTTGAGCAAGAATAATATACATTGTTGTTCTTGCCAACGCATCGGGTAATGGCCCGCCCGCAATCGGCACATTTCAGAAAGCCGCTGAATAAATGTACCTCACGGCCTTTCGGGGAAGTACGGGTATCACGCTGTAAGAGAGCCTGTACCTTGTCGAAAGTTTCATAGTCGATAATGGCCTCATGCGTTCCAGCCACTTCCACCCATTCCTCGCGTGGAACAGCTTCAATCTGGTGTACCTTGTAGCTTTTCACCCGGCTTCGGCCTTGGGCTAAATCCCCGGTGTAGGTCGGATTGGTAAGAATGGAGTGGATCATGCGGACTCCCCACATAGGATCGTCATACCCTCTTGTCGAAACAGGCAAGCCCTTTTGTAC
>NZ_UQGV01000031.1 GCF_900540665.1 uncultured Catenibacterium sp.
CTTCTTCAAAAATCTTATGTGCTTCTTTCACAATTTCATCTGCTTCTGTCGCAATAACCTGAATATGTAAAGAACGTTTATCACCAATAATTTTTCTGATTTCTCTCATATGTCCAAAGAAATCCTTTGGGCTTGTCTTTTTTACAATACTTGGGTTACTAGTGACACCTACGATTGGTAAGTGATCCACTGCATCTCTAATTTCTTCTAAATCTACTGTATCAATAATAAATTCCATTGTTTTTTTCCTCCTATAAGCTCTGTTCAGTTCTACCGATAATATCATCCTGAGTTGCCTTAGATAATACATTGAAGAATGCACTATATCCTGCAACACGTACAATTAAGTCTTTATGGTTTTCTGGATGCTTTTGTGCATCTATTAAAGTTTCCTTAGAAACAATGTTGTACTGTACATGGTAACCATGGAGACGATTAAAGAATGTACGAATCAATAATTCTAGTTTCTGTTTATTTTCTTCTGTAGAAAGCATCTGAGGTGTCATCTTCTGGTTAAGAAGTACGCCTCCTGTGATCTTTTCAGTACGAAGCTTAGATATACTCTTGAATACTGCAGTAGGACCATTCTTATCTGTGTTATGTGCTGGAGAACATCCTTCAGCTAATGGTTCATGTGCATTTCTTCCATCAGGAGTAGCCATTGTACCCATACCCTGACCTACATTGGCACTAATTGAAGAAGTACCTGCATAACGGATACCACCAATAGGACCTCTGTTATAACGAGTATTTGGATACTTTTTGATTTCATCAATGTAAGAATCATATGCTTCTACAATTAAGTTATCTGCATAATCATCATCATTACCATACTTAGGTGCTTCATCATTCAACATTTCCTGAATCTTCTTATTTTCAGGTGACTGGAAATCATCTAAGATAGCATTCCATAACTGTTCTCTTGTGATCTTCTTTTCATCATAAACAAGCTTCTTGATAGCTGCTAAACTGTTTGCCATATTCGCAATACCGACCTGAAGACCTGAAATGAAGTCATATACAGCACCGCCTTCTTTAATAGTCTTACCTCTACCAATACAGTCATCAGTCAATGCTGAACATAAAATATCAGGTACATCTCTTTCAGATGCCTTATCAATAAAGTTTTCTACAATAACACTATAACGTGTCATTTCTCTTACTGTTTTGTCCCATGCTGCAAGTAAGTCTTCATAAGTTTCCATTTCAGTAAAGTAACCATGGCCCTGAGTGAAACGTTTGTTTGTAGTTAAGTCAACACCATTATTCATTGTGCATAATAATACTCTTGGGAAGTTGATATAAGACATACCTGTACAACGATATCCCCATTTGCCAGGAACAGCTGTTTCTACACATCCGATGGCACTATAGTTATAGGCATCTTCTTCCTTAACACCCCAGTTAATAAATGAAGGAATAATGATTTCATCATTATTTAAGGCTGGCATACCAAATCCTAGCTTCATTACTTCAATACATTCATCAAAGAAATGTTTATTCAAGTTTGCATGATAACGTACAGTTAAGTTAGGCTGAGTCAATCTTGTCTGAGCTACTGATTTTAATACCGCAAAACTTAATTCATTAACGGCATCCTTCTTGTCAGTAGTCTGTCCACCAATAGTCACATTCTGATACATTGGAGAACCAGCAGAACTTAATGTATGAGCCTGTGAACGTACTTTATTGACTGTGAGTGTCTTGATCCATAAACAAGTAAGAAGTTCTACAGCTTCTTCTTCAGTCATCTTCTTTTCATTTATATCCTTGATGTAATAAGGATACATATACTGGTCAAAACGACCATAGCTTAATGAATGACCATTTGATTCAATCTGAAGAATCAACTGAATAAACCATACAGATTGAACAGCTTCACGGAATGAATGCGCTGGTTCATAAGGAACCTTTGCACAGATTCTGCTCATTTCTAACAATTCTTCTTTTCGTGCAGGATTGTTTTCCTTTTCTGCCATTTCCTTTGCAAGAGAACTATAACGAAGTGCAAATGTATGCACTGCTTCAATAACAGTTAAAACTGAATTATAGAACATATACTTATCAACACTATCTGGCTGAGCAAGATCAAGCTTTTCTTTCATTTCTCTTGTATAAGCTTCATAACCCTTTAAGCCCTGGGCAAGAATACGTTCATAATTGACTGCAAGATGTGCATCCCCTGCATTCAACTTACCTTCCATGCCAAATACACCTGTTTCCATAAACACACTTACTTCATCAGGTAATAAAGCTTCACCTCTTGCACGTAGGTTATTATTTTCCCAGAAAGGTGCAATATCTCTTAACTGCTGTTTTGTTTCTTCAGTGATATAGAATACATCACCATCTCTTTTTTCAAAAAGATCTAATTCATCCATGATGAACTTCATTGTATATTCAGGGAATACGGGTGCATTACAGTTCTTTGTAGACTGGTTACCTGCAATGAGTGATTTATCCTCAATATAGATAGACATGTTTTCAAGAATCTTCTTCAACATTCTTGCACGAACCATCACACGTGGCTGATTTAAGTTTTCCTTATAAGCCTCAGTCGCAAGAACAGCACGTTCTCCATCTACATAAGGCTTTTCATCTAATACTTCTTCTCTGAAAGCTTTCATTCTTTCAGTTAACTGACCAAAATGCTGAGTATTTTCCATCATTGTTCCTCCTAAAGTTTCATACGTAAGTTTTGTGACTTTCATTACAAGCACATCATACGCATAAAAGCGTTATTAGTCAACTACAAATTATGAAAAAAATATTATAAACTTTCAAATGAAACTTTTGTGTTGCGAAACATAAGTAGAAATGATAGGATAGAAGCGAAAAGAGGAATATGATATGGAAGGAATTATATTTAATATACAGAAATTTAGTATTCATGATGGACCTGGTATTCGTACAACAGTCTTTTTTAAAGGATGCCCATTAAGATGTGAATGGTGTGCCAATCCTGAGAGTCAGGCAGTGAGTCCTCAGGTTTTATACAATAATGAAAAGTGTCTCCATTGTGAGACATGTGTACATACCTGTCCTAAAGGGGCTATAAAGATGGAAGACGGCTTGATTCGAATTGATCATAAAACATGTGATCATTGTATGAAATGTGTAAAAGCCTGTCCTGGGAAAGCCTTAACACAGGAAGGTGAAGTCAAGACAGTAGAGGAAGTTGTTGATATCTGTATGCAGGATATTGATTTCTATGAAGAATCCAATGGCGGTGTGACTCTATCTGGAGGTGAGGCTATGGTGCAATATGATTTCATGATGGCGCTTGTCCATGCATTAAAGGAAAAAGGACTTCATCTTGCGATTGAAACAACTGGTATTGTAGATCATGAGAAGTTTAAGAAAGCAGCTCCTTTATTTGATCTTTTATTATTTGATGTTAAGCAGGCTGATCCAATAAAACACAAGAAGGGAACACATGTCACAAATGAAGTCATTCAAAAGAACTTCAAATGGGCTATTGAACAGGGACTGAATGTATTACCTAGAATACCTGTTATTCCTGGTTTTAATGAAACATTAGAAGATGCGAAAGAACTTGCATTATGTATTAAGGAAGCAGGAGCGAAAGATGTACAGCTTCTTCCATTCCATCAATTTGGTGAAAATAAATATAAACTACTTGGTAAAGACTATAAGCTTCATGAAGTAGAAGCACTTCATCCAGAAGATTTAGTGGCTTATCAAAATGAGTTCATCAAGTATGGCTTGAATTGTTTCTTCTAGATTAATATAATGAGCGCGGAGGTAATCTATGAAAGACCGCTATAACAAAATATTAGAACTACTTACAAAAGAAAATAAAATAGAAGTCAATGAATTATCTCAAATACTTGGGGTATCCAATGTCACTATACGTAAAGACTTAGATGCGCTTGAAGAAAAAGGCATTATAAAAAGAGGACATGGCTATGCCATTCTTGCGAATAAGGATGATATCAATGGACGCCTGGCTTATCATTATGAAGTCAAGAAGCGTATTGCGAAAAAAGCAGCAGAGCTTATTCATGACGGAGATACTGTGATGATTGAAAGTGGCAGCTGCTGTGCAATTCTTGCAGATACGATTGCATCAGAGAAACTAGATGTGACTATTGTGACTAACAGTGCTTTTATTGCAGGATATATTCGCGATAAAAAGAATACCAATGTGATTCTTCTAGGTGGTGCTTATCAGAAAGATTCACAGGTTATGGTAGGACCTATTGTGGCACAATGCTCAAAGAACTTCTGTGTGAATCAGTTATTTATTGGAGCAGATGGTTACAATCCTCGTATAGGTTTCACAAATAGTGATCACTTACGTGCACAGGCTGTCAGAGATATGGCTGAACAGGCAGAACATATTATCGTCTTAACTGAAAGTGAAAAGTTTAATCAACATGGTGTTGTTCCTCTTCAGTTAAAAGAACGCATTGATACAATCATTACAGATGATCATATTCCAGAAGAAATTAAAGCACATTTGTTGTCAGAAAATAAAACATTATTAACTATAGAAAACGAATAAACGGAAGGGTTTCCTTCCGTTTTACTTTAAGTCTTTTATAATACGTTGTAATTCTCCTGGCTGACCATCCTTATAAGGTATTTTATAAGATGTACCATCTGTTAAGCATAAACAATTTAATTGTCCTTTATCTGCCACAGCGAGTCCCCCATCAATACCTATCTTATTATGATAATCAGGATCATACCAGATATTAAAAGAATGATCATCATTCACATAACATAAAGGTGTATGACCAAATATATAAGTATAATCAGGATTACATGGGTTCATATAGAAATATTCTCTAATCCAGGCAAGTAATTCAGAATCACTATCTTCTATATTGGTTACCTCAGGATCCACTCCTGCATGCACCATCACATAATGCTTGCCCTGATAATCAAGTTCTATATAATTAGGCAGACTATCAATAAAATCAATAATTTCCTGTACAAACTCTTTCTTTATATCAAAATATTCTTCATAAGGAATAGAATCCTTCTGCAAGAACTCTCTAATACTATTCACAGTGCCTGTGGCACCATTCTGTTTCCATAAACGATACGCATTATTCAAATCAGAATCTAAATCATTATATTTTAAGCTGGCTGCTAAAGATTGTCTCATCATGATTTCATGATTACCTTTGATCATATGAACATTAGGCATTGCTTTCACAAAATAATATATATCAATTGAATTAGGACCACGATCCATAATATCACCTAGGATATATAACTCATCTTCATCAGTGAATTGAATCTTATTGAGCATCAGCTGCAATAACACAAATTGTCCATGCAAATCAGACATGACAAAAATTCTCTTCACTAATACTCACCTGCCTCTCAAATATATTTTATCATACCCAAAAAGGAATGCAAAACAGAACATAATCATCAAAAAAAATAGTTGAATTATGATATGATAATGATAGGTGAGGGATATGGATGAATTTTATCGTAAGAGTTATTTAACACTTGTCTTTAAATGGTCTTATTACTATACAAGAAAGAATTTTAAAAATGTCAGATGTGACATTATTGAAGATACTAAAGACTATCATACAGTACGTTTTTATTTAAAGAATCGTGTTGCTTATTTAACTGTCTGGCATAATGGTATTATTGAAGAACAGATTACAGATGAAGAAGGAAAAGAAATCTATTTTTATCTTCATTATACTTTAAAGAACCTATCACAGTTCTTGTCTTATTATCGTGATTTTATAGTTGTCTTTTTAAGAGATGCAGACCCTAAACATATTAAAGTAGGGATTGTAGACCAGGATGGTTTTTCTTCTAGTTATTTAATTGGTTTAATGAAAGAAAGTCTGATAATAGAAAAGTCTAATCTGGAAGTGGAATCAGTGAGTCTTTCTTCATTAGAAGAAGTAGAAGGAAACTATGATGCACTTTATTTATCTCCCTCAGTCATGCATTTAAAAGGGGATATAGAGTCCATTGTTTCTATTCCAGTATATGTGATTGATCCTCTTGTTTATGCAACCAATGATTTCTATACACTCATACATACAATTTTATCTAAATAGTGCATCTGACTTGCATTCTTATGAGTAAATAGTATACTAATAGTAGTAATCATTACTGATTAGGAGAAGGGAGCATATGGCAGAGACAAAACTTAGAAGATCTAAGCAGCGAGATACGATATATGATATGCTTGTGAATGATCATACGCATCCTACAGCAGAAGTTATTTATTCTCATGTAAGAAGAATCATTCCAGATATATCACTAGGTACTGTTTATCGTAATCTGAATGTTTTAGTCGAAAATGGGTATATCAGAAAATTAAATATAGATGGTGTGACTGTGCATTATGATGGTAATGTGTCACCACATCATCATATGGTATGTTCAAAATGTGGGAAGATTGTGGATATACATATTCCACATGGTGCATTTGATGAACTTGTTCATGATATAGAAGAACTAGATCAAGTACACCTCACACATGTTGATATGTTATTTCAAGGAATCTGTAATGATTGTAAGGATATGAAGGAGGATAAAGAAGATGTCTAATTTAAAAGGTACAGAAACATTAAAGAATTTAATGGCAGCATTTGCAGGTGAATCACAGGCTAGAAATCGTTATACTTTCTGGGCTAGTATTGCGAAAAAAGAAGGTTATGTAGAAGTTTCTAAAATCTTTGAAGAAACAGCTAACCAGGAAAAGGAACATGCGAAACGTTTAATGAAGCTTATGAACACTGCTGCTCAGGGTGAAACATTACCTGTTGCAGGTGAATTCCCAGTATTAATGGGTACAACTGTAGAAAACTTAAAAGCTGCAGCTGCTGGTGAAAACGAAGAATGGACACATATGTATCCAGAATTTGCTAAGAAAGCTGAAGAAGAAGGATTACCTGAAATTGCAGCTATCTTAAGAGCTATCGCTATGGCTGAAAAGATGCATGAAGAAAGATACTTAAAACTTGCTAAACAGATTGAAGACGGCACAGTATTCAAGAAAGATCATAAAGTACTATGGAAATGTAACAACTGTGGATTTGTCGTAGAATCTTTAGAAGCTCCTACAGTATGTCCAGCTTGTAACCATCCACAGGCTTACTTTGAAGAATACAAATTCTTTGATTAATATAATTGTGTGCAAAGACAGCGAAAGCTGTCTTTTTTTCTTGCTTAGAGTGCTATGATAATAACAAGGAGGGGATACGATATGAAAGGAAAGATACTCTATCTGTTAGATTTCATCTATGCAATCGTATTATCAGTTTTTTTGCTAGTCACAATGATCATCTATATTCATACAAAAGCATCAGAGATATTGATTATTGTGGCGGCTGTATTATTTGCGCTTTCAATTGTGAAAGGATATTGGAGTTATAGAAAATGGAGAAGACCATAATAAAAAGACCTCGAAAGAGGTCTTTAACGCATTTTAGCTGCCTGGATTAAATGTTTTGCAAGTACTGCGGTTGTGACAGTACCAACACCACCAGGAACAGGGGTAGCGGCAGAGGCTTTGCCATCAAGAGTCGCATAGTCTACATCACCACATAGCTTACCATTCTCATCCACATTGATTCCTACATCAATCATCACAGCATCCTGTCCACAATAATCACTATTTAACATCTTTGCACGTCCTGCAGCTGCAATCACAATTTCTGCATCAGAACATGTCTTCTTTAAATCAACAGTTCTTGTATGAGTCATAGTTACTGTCGCATTCTCTTTAAGAAGCAGCATGGACACAGGTTTACCTACAACCATACTTCTTCCTACGACTGTCACTCTTTTACCGGTTAACTCAATATCATATGCCTTTAATACTTCAATAACTGCTTCTGCAGTACATGGAGAAAATCCAGTTGTATCTCCTGCAAACACCTTCGCAATATTAATAGGAGAAATACCATCTAAATCCTTTTTAGGATCAATCATATTTTCAATATCTTTTTCATTAATAGTACGAGGAAGTGGTCTTAATAATAAGATTCCTGTCACTTCATCATCTTCATTAATATCTTTAAAAGCTTTCTTGAACGCTTCATCACTGATATCCTGTGGGAAAACATAAGAAGTCACATCTAAACCAAATGACTTTAATTTCTTAGTTGCACTACGTTCATAACTCATATCATCGGGATTTTCACCCACTCTCACAATCGCAAGCTTAGGTACAAAAGATAATGTTTCTAACTCTTTTGATACATATTCTTTAATTCCATCAGAAACTTTTTTTCCTCTTAACTCTAACATGATGCTCCTCCTAACTTTTTAATAACACTATTAGTTATTTCATCTGCAAGCATCTGTCCTTCAACTAATAGCTTCTCAGCACGTTTATTCATTTTCTCAGCCATTTCTCTATTTTTCATAGACTTCGTATTAATATAGACATTCATAATAGCTCCAGTCAATGCACTACGTAAACATTGTACACCAACACCTACATCACTTATGGCCATCACTGAACCTTTCTCGTTTAAAGTAGAAAATAACTTTAAAGACTGATAACTTAGATCCATAACCTGTAATGGTACAAGAGAGGCATCCAATAAACATGACTCCATCACAAACTCTTTATGTTTCTTTTCTTCTTCAGTATTCTTGGGAAGTCTATAAGCCTCTGCAAGAGGCTTAAAGTTTTCTGCATCATCATCTACAGAAGTTACAAGCTTCCTCTTTAAGTCTTCTAGCTTCTCTATGATTTCTCTTATTTCATCTTCTACATCTTTATATTTCTTCTTACCTACAGTTAAGTTACCTACCATGAGTCCTAAAGCACATCCAATAGCGCCTGTTAGTCCTGAAGCACCTCCACCACCAGGAGTCGGTGAAGATGAAGATAACTCATCTAAGAAGTCTTTAATCATTTCTTTCATTTATAACTCCTTCATATGAAAAGACACGAGAACCTCGTGTCTATTTTTCATAAATTATACTCATTTATTTGTATTAATGCAATTAATATGTTTGAAATATATACCTAAATTAATAAGAACACTTATTCCAATTAAACTAAATAGCGCAATTCCTAATGTCACAAAATAACTTTCTGGAAAGATATTGATAATAGGATCAATATCAGGATTGATCAGCCAGTAGTTATTGTTGAAAAGGATATGATGCATCATTGTGAATGCCCCGTCAAAATCAACATAGGCTGTTCCACCTACAATAAATACGAGTCCTAAAGTAGTGAACCCTGTCCATTTAAAAGGTCTATAATCATTCTCTTTGATTGTAGAATAGATGAGATAGATAGTTCCAATCAGTACCACTAACCCAATTACTTCTAAACGATTCATTAATACTTTTACTTCATAAAAATGAAAAGCTGTATTTTTAGTCATAGGAAAAGCAGGAGTAGAAAGTGCTTTATGAGAGAATAGACTTAAATAGTGAATGATTGTCATATAACTTTCTCTTACTATCTTTTCACTTACCCCAATATTAGAGGCTATTAATGAAGAAGGATACAATACAGGGACAAAAGTCACTAATAAAATAGCACAATCAATAATCAAAAAGGTCAAGCATACAGTAAGTAAAATACCTTTAAATTTCTTCATTGTATAAGAAGTCTTCTCCCTTTTGAACTTCTACTGTAGATAAATCAGGATAACCCTGCTGTCTTAATGCTTCATAAACACCAATCGCAACAGTATTAGATAAGTTCAAACTACGTGAATCACCGTACATTGGAATACGTACACAATCATCAATATACTTCTTTAAGATATCATGAGGAATACCATCATGCTCATGACCAAAGAAAAGATAATGTTCACCTTCCTGGTTAAAATCATCTTCACTATAAACTTTCTTAGAATAACGTGTAAAGAAATGATAAATACCAGGATTCTCTTTTTCAAACTCTTCAAAGTTTTCATAAACCTTAAAAGTGAGGTGATCAAAATAATCCATAACCGCTCTTTTCATTCTTGGATCATTTAACTTAAATCCTGTAGGTTTAATAATATGTAAAGGTGTATGTGTCGCTGCACATGTTCTCATAATATTACCTGTATTTTGTGGAATCGCAGGATGTACTAATACAACATGATTCATTACTTATGTTCCTCCTCTAAATAATCATATAAAGCCTTTAATGCCTTTGCACGATGAGAGACTTTATTCTTTTCTTCCATAGTCATCACTGCAGAAGTCTTTTTTAATGGTGGATAATAGAAAATAGGATCATAACCAAAGCCATTTTCACCATCAATACAATCATTGATTTCTCCTTCAAAAGTACCTAAGAAAGTCTTTGTTTCTTCATCAGGAATAGCCAAAGCTATTGCACATACGAAACGTGCTGTCTTATCCTCTTTATCCTTAACTGCATCAATAATCCACTGATTCTTAATATCATAACTTGTATCTTCACCCATAAAACGAGAAGAATAAATACCTGGCTGCTTATCTAATGCATCTACTTCTAAACCAGAATCATCTGCAAGAGTAGGCATATGAATCATATTCATCACTGTTTCAGCCTTAATCACTGCATTCTCAGTAAAAGTAGTACCTGTTTCTTCAATATCAGGATTATAACCTAATACATCTTTAATAGACTTTACTTCAATACCTAACTTTTCCAACATTGCGGAAATCTCTTTAAGTTTTCCTTTATTTGTTGTTGCAACTACGATTTCTTTCATTTGCTTTCCTCCATTCCTAACGCATCTTTAACTTCATGAATAGGCATATCCTTTCCTGTCCAGAACTTAAAAGAACATGCACCCTGATAGACAATCATACGTTCTCCATTCATATAATCAAGACCTCTTTGTCTTGCATAACTTAATAGCTTTGTTTCCTTAGGGTTATAAATAATATCAGCCACTTTTAAACCATCAGGCAACATATCAGCACTCTCAATAATACATCCTTCAGGATGAGGTGCCATACCAACACTTGTTGTATTGACTAATAGATAAGTATCCTTTAAATCTTCCTTAATACTTTCCTGATCAATTTTCTTTAAAGTAATAGGGCAGTCTAATTTCTCATTTAGCTCTTTAATAAAAGGCTTATCAGAACGGTTATAAACCACAATTTCCTTAGCACCAGCTAAAGCAAGAGAAATAATAATTGCATTTGCTGCACCACCAGCACCAAGCACTACAATCTTATGCTTCGCAATACCCCATCCTTTATCACGACAGGCCATCACAAAACCTTCTCCATCAGTAATATGACCAATGAGTTTACCATTCTCATTCTTTACAGTATTGATGCTCTTCGCAAGTTTTGCCTGTGTTGTGAGTTCATCCATATATTTCATCATATCCTGTTTATAAGGCATAGAAATATTGTATCCCTTAATAGGTAATGTCTTTACAGACGTAATATAGTCATCTAACTGATCTCTAGTCACTTCAAATGCAAGATATACATCATTAATACCTAATGATTGAAACGCAGTATTATGCATCATTGGTGAAAAAGAATGTTTAATAGGATTTGCGACAACCCCATATAAACCGGTATATCCAGTAATCGTATTTTTCATAAACTTCTCCTTTTGTTTTGTATTATACATCATTTTATCGTTATGTGTGACTGTTCTTATAATATTTAGTACAATGGATTTTAGAGGTGAAAAGTATGATCAAGAAATTAATTGTTAATGCCGATGATTTCGGTATGTGTGAAGGAAACTCCCTAGGTATCCTTCTTGCACACGAAGAGGGACTTGTAAGTTCCACTACAGTCATGATGAATATGCCTTATGCTTTATGGGCCCTAGATAAGGCAAAGGCATATCCAAATTTAGGAATAGGTGTTCATTTAACTTTGACTGCAGGTAAACCATTATTACCTGGCAAGAAAAGCTATACAGATGAAGAAGGAAACTTCTTAAGACCAAGTGCTTATGAAGATGAATTCCCAGATGGAGAACCAGATGAAGTGTATGAAGAATGGAAAGCACAGATTGAAGCTTTCATCGCACACACAGGACATCTTCCTACACATCTAGATTCTCATCATTATGTTCATATGGAACATAGACAACTAGAAGTCATTAAGCGTCTTGCCAAGGAATATAATCTACCTATCAGACAAACAAGATATGTGGATGAAAACTATTTCCCAGCACGTTGTGAATTTTATAAAGATGGTGTAAGCTTTGAAACATTCAAAGAAATCTGTTCAACAGAAGGTTATGATACAGTAGAGCTTGTTTGTCATCCTGCTTTAGTTGATGAAAGACTCATGAACGTATCTAGTTACAATATGAATCGTATCAAGGAATTAGAATTACTTAAGAGTGATGAATTCAAACAGTTCATCAAGGATAACGATATTCAGATTATAACTTACGCAGATATAAAAAATAGTTAGGTAATTTCAAATAATAGTAGTAGAATGAGAAAAAAGTGAATGGAGTGACATATATGAGATACGCAGATAAGATGAATAACGTAAAAAAATCAGCCATTAGAAGTGTCATGGCTGATGCAAGTGAGAATGGTACGGTGGACTATATTAGTTTTGCGAGTGGATTCCCTGATCCAGAAGCTATTCCACAGGAGAAACTAGAAGAAGTAGGACATAAGATTCTTCAAGAAAAGACTTATGAAGTCTTGCAGTATGGCTCTGCTCAGGGCTATACAGGTTTAATAGAATCTTCTAAGTCATTCATTAATAAGCATGAATGTATATGTACAAGTGATGATGATATTATTATTACAACAGGATCACAGCAGGGCTTAGATCTTGTGTCTAAGATATTCTGTGATGAAGGGGACTATGTTGTTGTAGAGAACCCAAGTTATTTAGGTGCTTTAAACTCATTTAAATGTAATGGAGCTAAGTTACTAGGTGTTTCTTTAGAAGAAGATGGTGTAAACCTAGAAGAACTAGAAGAAGCCTTTAAGAAAGGACCAAAGGTATTCTATACAATTCCTAACTTCCAGAATCCTACCGGTGTAACAACATCTTTAGAAAAAAGAAAAGAAATCTATAACCTTGCAGTAAAGTATGATGTAGTTATTCTAGAAGATAACCCTTATGGTTATTTACGTATCACAGGAGAAGAAGTACCTTCTATTAAATCTTTAGACAAAGACCATCGTGTTGTTTATGCAGCCAGTCTTTCTAAAATCATTTCACCAGGTATGCGTACAGGAATCATCTGTGCAAGTAAAGATATTATCTCTAAGCTCTTTATGGCTAAACAATCAGGAGATAACCACACAAACAATCTCTCACAATATATGATGGATGCATTCCTAAGAGAAACAGATATGGATGCACATATTAAACATTTACAGTCTCTTTATGCAAAGAAATGTAACTTCATGTTAGAGATGATTAAGAAGTATTTTCATCCTTCTATTCATGTCATTGAACCAGAAGGTGGTATGTTTATATGGTTTGATCTGCCTGATGGTGTAAGTATGCCAGAATTTGTTCAGGCTTCTATCAAGAAGCATGTAGCCATCGTACCAGGTAATGAATTCATGGTAGATAGTACTAAGCCATGTCAATCTATTCGTATGAACTTCTCAGCTGCTTCTATGGAGAATATCGAAAAAGGTATTCAAATCCTAGGTGAATTAACATATCAATTTTGTAAGTAAAAAAAGCCAGAATTCTCTGGTTTTTTTAATACATGCCACCTTGTGGCATAACAGGCTGTTGTGGTTCTTCCTTCTTAGGAAGTTCTGCCACACCTGCTTCAGTTGTTAAGAATAAGGCTGAAATACTAGCCGCATTTAATAATGCGCTACGAGTGACCTTAGTTGGATCAATAATGCCTGCTTCAAACATATTAACCCAATCACCTGTCTTTGCATCAAATCCAAAATCCTTTTCAGCACTCTTCTGGATAGATACAATTTCTTCTTCATCATAACCGGCATTGATTGCAATCTGAGTAAGAGGCGCAAATAAAGAATTCATTACTACATTAATACCCTTCTGGATATCTACATTCGTATCTCTGACCTGATTCTTTAATTCTTCATAGGCTTCTACTAACGCAGCACCACCACCAATAACGATACCTTCATCTACAGCGGCCTTAGTCGCATTAAGAGCATCTTCAATTCTTAATTTCTTTTCTTTTAATTCTGCTTCAGTTGTAGCACCGACTTTAATTGTTGCAACACCGTTAGATAATTTACCAATACGTTCTTTTAGAGTCTTCTTTTCATAATCACTCTTTGTATGAGCGAGCTGTGTCTTTAATTCTTCAACACGTTTAGTCACTGCATCGCTAGAACTATGACCAATAAGAGTTGTATTATCCTTCTTTACAATCACTTTCTTGATTGTACCAAGATCTTCAATAGTTAAATCAGAAAGTTTCATATTTAAGTCCTTGTTATAGAACTTAGCACCAGTTAATACCGCAATATCTTCCAACATTTCTTTCTGTTTATCACCAAATCCTGGTGCTTTAGTAGCCACGACATTAAAGGCACCTCTTAATTTATTCAAGACAAGAGAAGAAATCGCTTCATTCTCATAATCTTCTGCAATAAGTAATAATGGTTTATTGGCCTTTAATACCTGTTCAAGCACTGGAAGGATTTCCTGTAAGTTAGTGATTTTCTGGTTAGTCACTAAGATCAATGGGTTATCCATTTCTACTTCCATCTTATCTGTATCACTTACAAAATAAGGAGATACATAACCCTTATCATATTGCATACCTTCATTCACTTCTAATTCATCATCAAAGCTATTAGACTCATCAACATTAATGATGCCATCTCTACCAACCTTTTCCATAGCCTGGGCAATCAATTCACCAATATGACTATTAGAAGATGATATAGTCGCAACAGAGGCAATATCTCTACTTGTTTCTACTTTATGAGAATTCTTTAATAATACTTCAGCCACTGCTTTAGAGGCTCTTTCAATACCTTCTCTCATAAGTACAGGGTTTGCACCTTTTTCAACTTGCTTCATACCATTCACAATCATATCTCTTGCAAGAATTGTAGCAGTTGTTGTACCATCACCTGCAATATCATTTGTATTATTGGCAACTTCATAGACTAACTTAGCACCCATATTTTCAAAATGGTCTTCTAGTTCTATTTCCTTGGCAATAGAAACACCATCATTTGTGATTAAAGGAGAACCATAACTCTTCTCTAATACTACATTTCTACCTTTAGGACCAAGTGTAACACTTACTGCATCCGCAAGAGTATTCACACCCTTCAACATTGATTGACGTGCATCACTAGAAAAACGTATTTCTTTGCTCATAGTTCATTCCTCCTATTCAATACATGCGAGAACATCTTTCTCGTCTATCACAATATATTCAACACCATCAAGTTTAACTTTAGTACCTGAGTATTCTTTGAATACAACACGATCACCTTTATTGAGTTCATTTTCACATTGAGGACCTGCTGCCATAACCTCTCCAACAGTAGGAAGACTCTTTGTCTCAGTAGTGAGAATAATACCACTGGCAGTCTTGTTTTCTACTTCTTCTTTCTTTAATACGATATTCTTATTTAAAGGTTTCAACATTTTCTATTCCTCCTTATTAGCACCCTCTTTATTTAACTGCTAAGAGTATTATAGTCCGTATTAGCACATTGTCAAGGCGAGAGCTAATTTGTTTTTAGGCAAATTAGCTCAAAGTGCACAAAAAAAGCCACTCATATCAGAGTGACTTAATCGTCTTTTCGTTTTGTATCCTTTGCAACTATGAATGTGATCATACCTAATATTAATCCAAAATAGAAAGAGAAGAAACGCCATAGGAACATAGAACTAGAAGCGTTGGCTCTTCCTAAGAACCCAAATAAGATCATATAACATCCTTCACTACCACCTGATGCACCAGGAATAGGGAGGAAAGTATTAATAAGATTAATAATAGAAGCAAGTCCTAGGAACTGTACAAATAAGTTGAAAGGAACCTTAATACCTAAAGCCTTACAAGAGAAGAATGGTGTAGAGTAAATGATTGTAAGTTTCACTACATTACATAATACTGTCTGTAATAAGGCTTTTTTATTTTTCTGTAGTACATTCATCTGTTCTCTAAATTCACCAAAATAATTCTGGATTCTAAAGCATGTAGATTCATAATCCTTCACTAATGGTGTCTTAGAGAGAAGATAAACCACTTTATCTATAATAAAGTTCTGAAACTTCTTACTCTTCGCACCTGCAAATAATAGAATAGTAACTACCGCATTAATAAGAAATCCTACGGCAGCCATAGAAGATACACCTACGCCTTTATCAAGGAAGTAGGCTGAATCTACTATCATAATCACTGCAGTAAAGCCCATAATCACTATTTGATAACTAATGAAGCACATAAGTAATATACTTGTAGAAATTGCTGGAGAGATTCCCTGGTTATTAAATACAAAGACCTGGGCAAACTGTCCTCCTGAAGAAGAAGGTGTTAAACCACTAAATAATGTTCCTACAAGTCCATTCACAAAACCTTCTTTAAGAGTAAAGTCTTTTTTATAAAAACGCGCAAAGATCATAGTTGCAAGGCCATCAAATACATAATACATAAACATAATAAAGCATAAGATAATCAACCAGAAAGGATGCGCTGTTGTAATTGTCTTAAATACAGTAGAAACTTCAGAACCTACTGATAAATATAAAGAAATACCACTAATCACAAGAATTAACGCAATATTCAAGATATAGCTCTTCTTTGTTTTCATGGGAATCACCTCATTTCCCTATTTCTATTTTACCAATCTTACTCGTTATATGAAAGCAAAAAAAGAGCAGGGACAAAAATCCCTACTCGAATGTAATAATAATAATTTCATTTTCACATAATACTTTAAAATGATAGTTCTTACGTGGTGCAATACCGTTATTTACAATAAGTTCAGAATTATTTTCTGTATAAGTGCCATGATTATAAGTAATTGCATTTTTACACTTTACAAGTGGTCCAATACCTGGGAACCAGATGGTACCGCCATTACTATGTCCAGATAACTGTAATTGTGTATGTCCTTTGTTTTGAGTAAAACTGTCAGGATAATGACTTAAAGTAAGGACAAAACCATCATGATCAGGAATAGCTTCCTGGCTATTTAGAGACTGTCCATAAAGGATAAAAGAACTATTACGATAATGAATTGTACGTGCACTATTGTTTAATACTTCAAATCCACCCTCATTAAGGATATTAGTCACTTCATCAGCATGGGCATGATCTTCATCACCCAATACTGCAAACTTTCCATATTCAGGTTGAAGTTTCTTTAAGATCTTCTGTACTTTTGTATCTTCAATAGGTTTGCCTTCATACAGATCACCTGTAAATACAACCATATCATAACTCTGATCTTCAATCTCATCTACAATCTGTTCAAGACGATCAATATCCTTAGATGTAGTAATGTGGACATCGGATAAATTGACAATCTTGAATCCTTTAAAACCATCAGGTAACAAACTAGAACTATAATTCATTCTAGAAAAAGAATAATGTGTTCTAGAAAAGAGACATGTATAACCACCAAACAACACCAATGTTAAGACAATAATGGCAAGAATACCAGTACGAATAATTTTCTGTTTCTTCATTATTTCTTATTCATGATGACAGGAATAATCATCGGTCTTCTCTTTGTCTTAGTATAGAAATAAGTAGTTAATGTTTCTCTAATTGTATTCTTAATTTCCCCAAATGTTGTCTTTTCCTGTAATAAAGCACGTAGCTTACGATCAACAGCCATTTCAGCACCATAAATCATAGGCTTACTATCTTTCATATATACAAATCCACGGCTCATGATGACTGGCTTATGAAGTAAAATACCAGCATGTGAGTCCATACTAATAAGAACTGCAACCATACCATCTTCACTTAAAATCTGACGGTCATGTAATACTGCAGTAGATAAACCAGTTAAATCATTACCATCTACATAAATATCATCTGCATGTACGCTTCTTGTCTGGAATACTTCATGATCCTTTAAGCATAAGCAATCTCCATTACTTAATACAAATGCATGATCAGCCTGTCCACCTACTTCTTCATATAACTTCTTATGAATACAAAGCATTTTGTGTTCGCCATGAATAGGGAAGAAGTACTTAGGCTTAGTCAATAACATCATCAGTTTCTGTTCTTCCTGAGATGCATGTCCTGAAGTATGAAGGTTACTGATCATAGAGTTTTCAAGAACTCTTGCACCAGAACGATATAATTTATTAATCAAACGTGATACAGAAGACTGGTTACCTGGAATAGGGTTAGATGAGAATAATACTGTATCCCCAGGCTTGATCTTAATCTGACGATGTGTACCATTCGCAATTCTATTTAAGGCTGCAAGTGCTTCACCTTGAGATCCAGTACATAGAATCAAGATTTCATTATCAGGAAGATGTCTTGCTTCATCATTCTTAATAAAGAAACGATCAGGACATTTGATATAACCCATTTTTCTTGCAACATCAATATTGTTGACCATTGAACGTCCATATACAAGAATCTTACGATTAAACTTAACAGCTGCTTCTACAATCTGCTGTACTCTATGTATATTAGATGCGAATGTTGCAACAATAATACGTCCTTCAGTCTTTCTGAATTCTTCCTGTACCTGTGAAGCAACAGTCTTTTCACTGATAGAGAATGTAGGTACTTCAGCATTCGTACTATCACTCATTAATAAATCAACACCTGTTTCACCTAAGAAGCTCATAATCTGATAATCAGCAGGATTTGCGACTGGAGATAAGTCAAACTTAAAGTCACCTGTTTCTACAATACGCCCATCAGGTGTATTCACAATAATTCCCATAGATTCAGGAATAGAATGGTTAGTATTAAAGAAACCAATATTAAAATATTTAGTCTTGATAGAACTTTCGTGAGTAATAGGAATCATCTTAGTCACATGAGTGAGATGATGTTCCTCTAATTTTCTTCTAATCATGGCACAAGCCAATGGTGAAGCATAAATAAATGGAATATTCACTAGTCTTAATAAGAAAGGAATACCACCAATATGGTCTTCATGACCATGTGTAATAAACAATCCCTTGATCTTTTTATTATTCTTTCTTAAATAAGTATAATCTGGAATAACATAATCAATCCCAGGAAGACCTTCAGATGCAAATTTAACACCTGCATCAATAATGATCATTTCATCATTGCATTCAACGCAGTAAGTATTCTTACCAACCTCATTCAAACCGCCTAATGCGAATATTTTTGTCCCTTGTGTTTTAACATTATGATGTGTTGAAGGGAATCTTCTTTTAGAACGATGAGGTTTGAATGTCTTTTTCTTTTCAGTATTATTGACTGACATAAACTACTATCCACCTCTTTTTCAAATAATGTAAAATCATTCATTAAAATAATAATATAAAAAAAGTGAATAATCAATGTTGTAAGGGAATACAAGCAAAAATTAAAAAAAGATGTTCTATCGAACATCTTAATAAGAACCTTTCTTATAAGCAGCTACCGCAAGTGAACCTGGTCCAATATGACAAGCAACACTTAATGATAAACGGTCAAAGATGACTTTTTTATCAGGGAATGCTTCCTTCACCTGTTCTAGATAATCTAAAGCAGCTTCTTTATCATAAGAATAAACACATGCTACTTCATAATCATCATCCCAGCCACGATCAATAATATCCTGCTTTACCTGGTCAATCATCATCTTACGGGCTTTTTTCATAGTACGTGAAGTACCATATTTATCTAACTTCTCACCCTGAATAGTAAGAATAGGCTTAATCTTTAATAAACCTGCAAGCGTTGCAGCAGCAGGTGATAAACGTCCACCTTTCTTTAAATATTCAAGTGTATCTACAGTAATATAGATAGTGGCATTCATCTTATTGTTCATAAGATAATCATAAATCTCTTGTGCACTATATCCCTTATCTGCCATAGCAATAGCATCTAGGACATCAGCCTTTTGTGTAACTGAGATTCTTTGAGAATCTACCACAAATACTTTTCCTTTATACTGATCTTCATCCGCCATCATCATTGCTGTCTGACAACTTCCAGATAAGCCACTACTCATAGGAATATGAATAATAGCATCATGTGTTTTTAATATTTCATCCCACTTCTTTGCGATAATCCCAATTGTAGGCTGTGAAGTAAACACTTCTGCGCCACCCATTAATTTTTCATAGAAATGTTCTTGTGTTAAATTGATATCTTCTTCAAATTCTTTACCATCTATAGTGAAAGGCATTGGAATACAGTAGATACCTAATTCTTTTGCTTCTTTTTGTGTAATGCCAGAGTTGCTGTCTGTCATGATTGCAATTTTCATACAAGGACCTCCTTCAGTCAAACTCAATTTTAACAATTTTGAGGAATAAATCAACATTTTCTTGACTAATCAAGATAGACGAATTATTGTAAATGCACATGAAAGGAGTTACAAAAATGGTCAAAAAATACTTAGAAACACTTTATGGCATGGGAGAGAAAGCTCTTCAAGCCCTTATCATTATAGTTATTGGATATATCGTATATAAGATCTTTGATAAGTTATTTACAAAATTCATTGAGAAGTCATCCCAGGATGAAATTGTCTTAAACTTCTTTAAGACAATCATCAAGACAGTCTTTATTGTGATTATTGCGATTATGGCTTTATCACAGCTTGGTATTAATACAAGTTCTATTCTTGCTATCTTCACTGCAGCTTCTGCTGCTTTTGCACTTGCTATTAAAGACTCACTTGCAAGCTTCTTTGATGGAATCATCATTTTACTTGCAAAACCTTTTTCTAAAGGAGACCTTATTGAAGTGACAGGTGTAACAGGAAGAATTCAGGAAATTTCTTTACTTTATACAAACTTACTGACTTTAGATAATAAGAAGATTGTGATTCCTAATTCACAGCTTGCTCATTCAACACTTGTGAACTATTCAAGTGAAGAAATGCGTCGTGTAGATTTAAACTTCGATGTTGTGATGGATAGTGATATAGATTTAGTTAAGAAGGTTATTATGGAAGAGGCTCTATCTAATCCTTATTGTCTCCATGATATTCCACCATTTGTGAATATGACAGAATATAAGGATAGTGCATTAACCTTTACACTTAGAGTATGGGCAGCCACAGAAAACTATGAAACACTTAGATGTAGTTTACTTGAAAACATGAATAAGCGTTTCAATGAAGAAGGTATAGAACTTGCCTATACAACTTATGATATTCATCTAAGCAAATAAGTTGCGGAATATTCTTCAATCTGTTTAAATATAGGTGAGGTGAAGAATATGAAAATTGTAGATCAGAACGGTTTTAATGAAGCATTAAATAATAAGTATGTATTAGTAGACTTCTATGCAGACTGGTGTGGACCTTGTAAGATGGTTGGCCCAGTATTAGAAGAATTAGATGCTGAAATGGATCAGTTAACAGTTGTTAAGGTCAATGTAGACAACGAACTTGATTTAGCATCTAAATACGGTGTACAGTCAATTCCAAACATGATTTTCTTTAAAGAAGGTAAGGCTGTTACACAGATCATTGGTTTCGCAAATAAGGATGCAATCCTTGATAAAATCAACCCATTTATGGACTAAGAGGCACCTGATTGGTGCCTTTTTTATATGCGTGATTTTTCTTTTTGTGATAATAAATTAAGTGCAAAAAAATATTAGAATTAGTCAATTTGTGGAAAAGACAAATAACTAAAATAGATTCATGAAATGCACAAAGATTTATACTAATGAATATTGACATGTATACACAAAGAGTGTAAGATGTTTCTCATGATAGTTGGATGCTATCATACATTTATATCCATTATGGAGGGGAAAATTATGAAAACAGTAAAGGTTTTAGTTGCTGCAAGTATGGCAGCGGCATTACTTGCTGGATGTGGAAGCAAAACTGATACAGATACTTTCAGATTTGCAAGTGAATTAGATATCCAGGGTATGGATTCTGCAGTAGTTGATGATGGTATGTCATACAACGCAATCCACGCAATCACAGACGGCTTAACAGCATTAAATGACAAAGGCAAGACTGTTCCAGCATTAGCTAAGAACTGGGATGTAAGTGCTGATGGTAAGACTTACACTTTCCACTTAAAAGATGCTAAGTGGTCAAATGGTGATGAAGTCACTGCCAACGATTTCGTTTATTCTTGGAAGAAGATTATTAAGAATGCAGGTACATATGCTTACATGTTAGGTGATGATGGTGCATCAGTTAAGAATGCGAGTCAGTTGATTGACCTAGGTCCAAAGGCAACTGATGAACAGATGAACACTTTAGGTGTTAAAGCAGCTGATGATAAGACTTTAGTTGTTGAATTAAACAACAAGGTTCCATATTTCACAGACTTAATGGCTTTCCCATGCTACTATCCACAGAACGAAAAGTTCGTTGAAAAATGTGGTAAGAACTATGGTACTAAACCAGAATATACATTATCTAATGGTGCTTATAAGATGACTAAGTGGATCAAAGGTAACAAAGCAACATTCACTAAGAACGATAAGTACTATGATGCAAAAGCAGTTAAGACTAAGAACCTTGAAATGTTCCTAGTACAGGATCCTAAGACTGCTGCACAGAACTTTGACAATGGCAAAGTTGACTATGCAACAATCAACTCTACATTAGTAGATAAGTATAAAGGTAAAG
>NZ_UQGV01000032.1 GCF_900540665.1 uncultured Catenibacterium sp.
TAGTAAGATTCTTTGCAATATGACATAATTCCTTGATGGAACGATAGTCTTCCTTAGACAGATGCTTTACCTGTTGTTTTACTGTAAGATACATATGTTTTAGCTCCTTTCTATAGTTTTAGGAAAAGAAGTTTTCAATTTATTTATACTCTGTTTTACTCATAAATTACTTATGTGATTATAAAATAAACATATTTATTACCACTTGATAGAAGTAGGAGTTTTCTACCGATTTTATAGATAATTAGTGAATAATGGTATATAATGACAATAATCTATGAACAAGGAGATTGTATATGATTGATATCGCAAGATTAAGAGAAGATCCTGAAGCTGTTAGGGAGAATATTAAAAAGAAGTTTCAAGATCATAAGCTTCCTTTAGTTGATGAAGCATTAGAATTAGACAAACAGTATAGAGCTGCTATCACAAGAGCATCTGAACTTCGTAGTATGAGAAATAAATTGTCTAAAGAAATTGGACAGTTCATGCGTGAAGGTAAGAAAGAAGCAGCTGCTGAAAATAAGAAGAAAGTTGGAGAAATGGCTGAAGAATTAAAGTCATTAGAAGAAGTTGAAAAAGAATCTGGAGATAAATTAAGAGAAGTCATGATGAAGATTCCTAACTTCTTAGATCCTACTGTACCAATCGGTAAAGATGACAGCGAAAACGTAGAAATCACTAAGTATGGTGATCCAGTAGTACCTGATTATGAAGTTCCATATCATACAGATATTATGGAATCATTTGATGGTATTGATCTAGATGCAGCAGGTAGAGTTGCAGGTAATGGTTTCTATTATTTAATGGGTGATATTGCAAGATTACATTCTGCAGTATTAGCTTATGCAAGAGACTTCATGATCAACCGTGGATTCACTTATTGTGTACCACCATATATGATTAGAAGTAATGTTGTTACTGGTGTTATGTCATTTGAAGAAATGGATGCCATGATGTATAAGATTGAAGGAGAAGATCTATACTTAATTGGTACTTCTGAACATTCAATGATTGGTAAGTTCATTGGTGAATTATTAGATGAAGACAAATTACCATATACTTATACTTCATATTCACCATGTTTCAGAAAAGAAAAGGGTGCTCATGGTATTGAAGAACGTGGTGTTTATAGAATTCATCAATTCGAAAAACAGGAAATGATCGTTGTATGTAAACCAGAAGAATCTAAGATGTGGTTTGAAAAGTTATGGAATAATACTGTAGATTTATTTAGATCTTTAGATATTCCAGTAAGAACACTTGAATGTTGTTCTGGTGACTTAGCAGACTTAAAGTCTAAGTCATTAGACGTAGAAGCTTGGTCTCCAAGACAGAAGAAGTATTTTGAAGTAGGAAGCTGTTCTAACTTAACTGATGCACAGGCTAGAAGATTAAATATCAGAATCAATGGTAAAGATGGTAAGTATTACGCACATACTTTAAATAATACTGTTGTTGCACCACCTAGAATGTTGATTGCATTCTTAGAAAATAACTTAAATGAAGATGGTACTGTTTCTATTCCAGAAGCATTAAGACCATACATGGGTGGTACTGAAAAATTAGTTCCTAAGAAATAATGTGGAAAGGAGATGTAAAATCTCCTTTTTCTTGCATTTTATAATAATTATGTTATAATCAATTTTGCCATTACAATAAACATGTCTGAACCATGTCAGGACCGGAAGGTAGCAGCATTAAGGACCTCTGTTTGTGTGTAATGGCACTTTTTTTATACAAAAGGAGTCAGTATGAGTGATGAAGAATATATGGCTGAAGCACTAAAAGAAGCAGAAATCGCAATGAGTGAAGATGAAGTTCCTATTGGATGTATTATTGTCTATGAAGGACAAATCATTGCACGTACACATAATCAGAAGGAAACCTTAAAGAAGGCTACAGGACATGCTGAAATATTAGCTATTAATCAAGCAAGTGAGTATCTTGATTTATGGCATTTAGATGGCTGTACAATGTATGTAACATTAGAACCATGTATGATGTGTACAGGAGCTATTGTACAAAGTCGTATCAGTCGTTTAGTGATTGGTACGAATGTTAGTAGATGGCCTGGTTATATAGAATTAATAGAGAATAATCCTGTGAATCATCATCCTGATGTACAACAGGGGATTTTAAAGGAACAATGTGCTACAATAGTATCAGAGTTCTTTAAACATAAAAGGAGGAAGTAATTATGGATTCTTATTATACTAATAAGATGAGTTATGGAGAGTTCTTTAGTTCAATCATGAAATGGATGGCTGTCGCATTAGGAATCACTACAATCACTTCATTTCTATTCTCATTCTTACATCTTGAATTAATGTTTGGTGCATCTTATTTCATCTTCATGATTGTATGTAGTATTGTAGAAATAGGATTAGTACTCATGCTTAGTAAAACAGTGAAAGATATGGCTATAGAGAAGGCTAAGACATATTATATTACTTATTCAGTAATTAATGGGATTGTGCTTTCTATGTGGTTGAATTATGTTGTACCAGGTGTGGCAGTGCTTGCCTTTGCAGTGACAGCTGTTTATTTTGGTTTACTCTATACAGTGACACAGCATACTAATAATAATTTCATCGGTGTAGGAAAAGTCTGTTTAATGGCTTTACCAGTTCTTATGATTGCGTATATCTTATTGATCTTTATATCAGCACCAGGTCTTTATTATCTAGTGGTATTCCTTGATCTTGCGGTCTTTACTGGACTTACTCTTTATGATTTTAAGCATATCGAATATGCTTATGAAGTTGCACCTCAGGAAGCATTACAAGGTGTGGCATTGCTTTGTGCATTACAGCTCTATATGGATTTCATCAACATTCTTATTGATATATTGATGTTAGTAAGTGATAATAATTAAGGTGCTAAGGCACCTTTTTTTATGTATAATAAGGAAAGGAGTTGATCAAGATGGCATATAAATCATTATATAGAACATACCGTCCACAGACATTTAAAGATGTAGCTGGACAGGAAGCAATTATTACTACATTAAAGCATGCAATAGATGAAAAGAAGATTGCTCATGCATATTTATTTTGTGGTCCACGTGGAACAGGAAAGACAACTGTCGCAAAGTTATTAGCTAAGGCAGTTAATTGTACAGGTGATCCTAAACCATGTGGTGAATGTGAGAATTGTAAACAGATTGAAAATGGAACACATCCAGATGTCATTGAAATAGATGCTGCCAGCAATAATGGGGTAGAAGAAGTAAGAAGTCTGATTGATAAGGTGAAATATGCACCGACACAGGGACAATATAAAGTCTATATCATCGATGAAGTACATATGATGTCACCTGGAGCTTTTAATGCACTATTAAAGACATTAGAAGAACCACCTGCACATGTCATCTTTATTCTTGCAACGACAGAACCACATAAGATCTTACCTACTATTATTTCTAGATGTCAGAGATTTGATTTTACACGACTCACTGACCAGGAAATGGTACAAAGAATGCAGTATGTTTTAAAAGAGGAAGGTAAGACATATGATGATGGATCTTTAGAATTAATCGCTAGACTTGCGAATGGTGGGATGAGAGATGCATTATCCATTCTTGAACAATGTCTTGCTTATAATGATGATCATTTAAGCATTAATGATATTCATACTATTTATGGTATTGTATCCATGGATGATAAGACAAACTTATTGAAGGTTTTATTATCTAAGAATATGTCTGAATCTTTAAAGATATTAGATAAGATGGATAAGAGTGGTATTGATATCAAGAGATTGACATTCGACTTAATTGATATATTAAAAGACATAGTTGTTTATAGAAACACAAAAGATGATTCTATTATGTCAGTTATGACAAAGAAGGATTTAGAAAACATTGTACCTTATATTTCAAGTGATGAATGTTTTAACTTTATTGATATATTGATGGATACAAGTGAGAAGTATATGAGAGCGACTGACCCACATATTTATTTTGAACTTGCATTATTAAGACTATGTAATCAAGAACATGCAGCGAGTCAGAAGATTGAATATACACCTGTCAAAGATGAACCAATCAAACAAGAACCTGTAAAGGTAGAAGAAAAAGTAGAACCAATTGAAGAAGTCATGGAAGAACCTGTCTTTGAACCGATTGAAGAAGAGATAGTAGAACCAGTCTTTGAAAAGAAGGCTGAACAACCAGTACCTCAATTCAACTATGAAAAGAAGGAAGAACCAGAAACATATGCTTCTGATGATAATATCGAAGTAGATCAAAGTGATATATTAAATATTCTTGTACAGGCAGATCGTAAGATCTTAAATGAAGTACAGGAGAAGTGGACAGTGATTAGACGTTATATGGCTAATATGAATACAGCTAAAGCAGCCAGTATGTTATCACAGGGACATCCTGTAGCTGCTTCTAGAGATGGTTTAATTATTGACTTTGAATTGATGCCTGATGTTAATGCTGCAAACTATTATAAGAACTATAGACAGTTATCATCTTTAATTAAGGATGTATTAGGACATGAATATAAATTCATTGGGATGCAGCATGATGCATGGTTAGAGATGAGACAACATTATATTCAGCTTGCAAGAAGCAAACAGCTTCCTCAGGCAAGACCAATCACATTAAAACATATTGATGGATATGATTTAAAAAGAGTGGATTTGAATGATGCACAGAAGTATGCCTTAGATATGTTTGGCGAAGATATTGTAGAATTTAAGGAGGATTAAAAATGGATTTCAATTCGCTTTTAGAAACCGCAAAGAAAATGGGTGAAACAGCCTCAAACCAACAAAAAGAATTAGAAAACAAGAACTTTAGTTTCTCTTGTCAGAATAATTTGATTACAGGAAAAATCAATGGTAAGTATCAGATCACTGAATTACATATCAGTCAGGATCTTATGGACGATAAAGATATGTTAGAAGACTTGATGATGATTGCGATTAATCAGGGAATTAGTCAGGTAGAAAAGGAGAAAGAAGACAATATGAAATCCCTCACTGGTGGATTAGATTTATCTTCTTTTATGTAATATGGAATATCCAAAGAGTTTTGAAGAGTTAATGACATGTTTTAAAATGTTGCCAGGAATTGGAAATAAAGGTGCTGAAAGAATGGCCTATGCGATTTATGATATGTCAGAAGAAGATGTAAGAAGATTCTCACAGGCACTGACTTCATTTAAAGAAAATGTCCACACTTGTCCTATATGTGGTAATTTAAGTGAAGGAGATAAATGTGAGATATGTGCTGATCACGAAAGAGATCAGTCTACAATATGTGTTGTAGAATCTCCTAAGGATGTCTTTGCAATGGAAAAGATGAAAGAGTACCATGGATTATATCATGTATTAGGTGGTACAATTTCTATCATGGATGGCAAAACAATGGATGATTTGAATATCATGAGTTTATTTGATCGTATAACTCCGGATACAAAAGAAGTAATTATTGCGACAAATGCGACAAGAGAAGGGGAAACAACAGCACTTTTCCTTGCAAAGCTATTAGATAAAAAAGGTGTTAATACCACACGTATTGCACATGGCTTACCAATTGGAAGTTCTCTTGATTATGCAGACGAACTCACATTATTAAAATCATTTGAGGGTAGAAAGAAGGTCTAAGAACCTTCTTTTTAATTATGGAAAAAACATTGTAAATCACATATAATATTAATGTTTGAAGGAGTGTATGATATGAGTTTATTTATTACTTTTGAAGGTGGAGAAGGCAGTGGTAAAACTACTATTGCCCAGATGTTACATAAACAGTTTATTGAAGAAGGATATAATATCACTTTTAGTAGAGAACCTGGTGGTGTAGATATTGCAGAACAGATCAGAGATGTGATTACTGATGTCAATAATACTAAGATGGATGCAAGAACGGAAGCATTACTTTATGCAGCAAGCAGAAGACAGCATCTAGTAGAAAAAGTACTTCCTGTATTAAAGGAAGATGGCATTGTGATATGCGACCGTTTTATTGATAGTTCATTAGTTTATCAGGGAATTGGAAGAGGTATTGGCGTAGATAATATCTACAACATGAATCTGTTTGCGACAGATGGTATTCTTCCTGACTTAACTATTTTCTTTGATGTAAAACCTGAAGTTGCTTTAAAGCGTATTACAGGAGATAGAGAAGTTAATAGACTAGATTTAGAATCATTGGATTTTCATCATAAAGTGTATGAAGGTTATCAGATGATCTGTGATAAGTTCCCAGATAGAATTGTGAAGGTAGATGCTTCTCTACCAGCTGAAGAAGTATATCGTCAGGTTTATGAAATTGTAAAGGATAGACTATGAAAGAATTCTTAAAAGAAACACAGCCTATCTTCTATCGTATCTTAGAGAAGAGTTTTAAAGAAAATAAAAAGACTCATGCCTTTCTTCTAGTAGGGGATCATACGGATGATATTGCGACATTTATTGCCCAGTCTTATATTTGTCATGAAGATACACTAGCGTGTGAAACTTGTGATGACTGTATACGAATTAAAGAAGGTCTTTATCCTGATATGATTGTATGTGATGGTAAAGAGTCTTCTATTAAGAAATCTGATATTGATCATATTCAGGAAGAGTTTGTGAAATCAAGTGTAGAGAATAACGGAAAAGTATATATTCTTAAAAATATTGATAATGCGACAACTCAGGCGATGAATAGTTTATTAAAGTTCTTAGAAGAACCTGTAGAAGAAGTATATGCAATCCTTACAACAAAGAATATTAATAAAGTACTACCTACTATTCAATCTAGATGTCAGGTGATTAAATTGCTTCCTGAATCTAAGCATTCTTTAGAGTTAAAACTAAAGAGTGAAGGGGTGGATGAAGAAGATGCTATGATTCTTCCTCATCTGTTTGATTCGATTAAAGAATGTAATGAGTATAAGGATAGTGAGTTGTATTTTGATATTAAGAATTATGTATTCTACTTTATTGAAGATTTATACATGAGACCATCGGATCTATTGATCAATTTACATATCAATCTAGGGAAGAAGTATAAGAAGAATAAAGAAGCATATGCATTATTTTTAAATCTTCTGGTGTTAGGTATGAGGGATATGTTTCACGTGAAACATTCTATTCCTGTATTATTTGTGAAACATAAAGATTTCTTTGAGAAGATGCCAGAAGATGGTAAAATATTACAGAAAATAGAAATCATATTACAATATGCTGAAAGACTCAACAATAATGTTAATCTTGCATTATTGTTAGATGGTATGGTATATAAAGTATTGAAGGGAGTTTGATGAAATGGATAGATTAGCGGCTGTTAGATTTAATAGCGCAGGTAAATATTATTACTTCTCAACAGACTTAGATGTCAAAAAGGGAGATAAAGTAGTAGTAGAAACTGTAAGAGGATTAGAATTAGGTGAAATCATTGCGGATCTTACAGATTTATCAGAATTTAAATTAGATAATGAATTAAAGAGAATTAAGCGCGTTGCGAATAGAGCGGACATTGAAGTATATAATATCAATAAGATTAAAGCACAGAAATCATACGAAATTTGTAGAGATATCATTGCAGAGTTCAACCTTGATATGCATTTAATTAATTGCGAATATACACTTGATGCATCTAAGGTTATATTTATGTATACATCTGATGAACGTGTTGACTTCAGAGATTTATTAAAGAAACTTGCAAGTGTCTTTAAATGTCGTATTGAATTAAGACAGGTAGGACCTAGAGATAAAGCTAAAATTGTAGGTGGTATAGGAAACTGTGGCTTACCACTATGTTGTAACTCATTTTTAGGTGAGTTTGATGGTGTATCTATCAATATGGCTAAGAATCAGTTGCTTGCGATTAATATTGATAAGATTTCAGGTGTTTGTGGACGTTTATTATGCTGTTTAAAGTACGAAGATGAAGCATATAAGGAAGTCAAAAAGAAATTTCCTAAGATTGGTTCATTTATTAATTATGAAGATAAACAGTGTAAGGTTGTTGGTTTAAACGTTATTTCTGATTTAGTAAAGATCGATAGTGAAGGTAGTATCTTATTTATACCTTTATCTGATGTAGATAAGAAGGCTACACCTAAAAAGGAAAAACGTATCTTAGAAGAATTAGCACCTAAAAAAGAAAAGAAACACGAAAAGCCAAAACAGAAGAAGCCAAGACAACAGCATAAACCAAAACAGAATAATCAGAAGCCAAGAACAATCAAAGGTAATAATCCAAAAGGAAAGAAAGATGAACGAAGAAATTAATCATCTCCTTGGTTATAATGATATGAAGATCATCCAGAGAAGAGATATGTTTACCTTTTCTCTGGATACTGTTTTATTGGCAAACTTTTGTGCAATCACAAAGGATATGAAGACAATCGTGGATTTTGGAACAAACAATGCAGCTATACCATTAATCCTAACGCAACGCACTCATAAGAAGATTATTGGTGTTGAAATTCAAAAGGAAGCTGTAGAGATTGCAGAAAAAAACGTGAAATTAAATCATGTAGAAAATCAGGTAGAAATTATTCATGATGATATTAAGGAATATGTAAAGTATGCACCACGTACCAAAGCAATTGTCTGTAATCCACCTTTCTTTAAATTAGGAGAGAAATCTCATATTAATGAAAGTCCTTATATGACTATTGCACGTCATGAAATAAAAATAGATCTAGAAGGTATTATTGCATCAGCTGCAAAGATTCTAGATCAGAATGGTCGTTTCTCAATGGTCTATCGTCCAGACCGTTTTATTGAAACAATTGAATTATTTAAGAAATATAGAATAGAACCCAAACGTATCCGTTTTGTCTATCCTAAAGAAGGAAAAGAGTGTAATACATTCTTAATTGAAGGTGCATTCTTAGGCAAAACTGGACTCAAGATTGAACCACCTTTATATACACATAATGAAGATGGGAGCTATACAGATGAAGTTAAACAGTTAGTAGGTGAGATGAATGTTAAATAGACAAAAGAGTTTTGAAAATGGAAAAGCGACACTTTACCTTGTACCAACACCTATTGGTAATTTGAGTGAAATGACACCAAGGTGTATTGATGTTATGAAGAGTGTGAATTATATTGCGGCAGAGGATACACGTAATACAGTAAAACTATTAAATCACTTTAATATAGAAGCAAAGTTGATTTCTCATCATGAACATAATTTACATGTAACTATTCCTAAACTTCTTGCTTTATTAGAAGAAGGGGAATCAGTCGCATTAGTAAGTGATGCAGGTTATCCTGCTATAAGTGATCCAGGGTATGAAATGGTACTTGCAACTATTGATGCAGGATATAATGTCGTTCCTTTGTCTGGATGTAATGCCTGCTTAGATGCTTTGGTTGTCTCTGGCATTGCACCACAGCCATTCATGTTCTATGGTTTCTTAAGCCATTCAAACAAAAACAAGATAAAAGAATTAGAAAAATTAAAAAATATCACTTATACAATCGTATTCTATGAAGCGCCACATAGAATTAAGGCAACATTAGAATGTATGATGAAAGTATTAGGTGATAGAAGAATTGCGTTATGTAGAGAAATCACTAAGAAGCATGAAGAAATTCTAAGAGGTACTATTTCTGAAGTGTTAGAAGTAGTAGATGAATTAAAAGGTGAAATGGTTATTGTGGTTGAAGGTGGCACTGAAGTGACTGAAGAAGAGACCTTTGACCAGACAATCACTGAACATGTTGATGAGTTTGTAGAAAAGGGCATGTCTAAGAAGGATGCTATTAAAGAAGTTGCAAAGATTCGCAAATTAAATAAGAATCTTGTGTATGAAGAATATCACAAAAAGTAAAAGGGTAATGTTTCACGTGAAACATTACCCTTTTTGCTTGGAAGACCTCATATTTCTAGTTAATAACTATAAATACAAGAAAAAAAAAGTAAAGTCATTCTTAAAAATGACAATGACAGTTTAACATAAGGTAAATTTTTATTCAAATGTATATTTGAGAAAAAGCCTTTATGATGTGGGCATAAAATGCGAAAAAATCAAAGTTTCTTTAAAAATATATTTCTAAATATTTGATAAGCGAATACAACTATAAGAGATACAATAACAATCTTAATATAATCTAGATCAAGTGTTCTTGAATGATACCAATCTAAAAGTAAGAATAGAATAGAAAGAGATAAGAATATGATATAGAATTTCAATTTTTTCATAGATGTCCTCCATAATGAAATAAATTATAATATATTTGTTTCTTATATGTGTTAAGCAAATGTAAAAGTTAAATAAAAAACTGTGTTTACACACAGTTTCAAATCAATCTTTCGTAAGCTTCTCTTTCTTCATTATTTCTCAAACGAATAATACCACAATATTGAAATCCATTCTTTAATACAAATTCTTTCATTGATTTATTGTTTTTTTCAATATCTAAACGGATAGAAGGGGTACCACTCTGTTTACAGATGTTGACTGCATAATCCAATAATTTTTTTGCATAGCCATTTCCTTTATGATTATTATCAATCGCGAATCGATGAATAATACCATATTGTCTAGTATCAGTAAGCCAATGACCATTGTAGATTCTTATATAGTTAGGTTCTATTCCTATAATAAAATGCATTGTGCCATATATATGAGAATGTTTAGAAAGAACGTAACTGTTACCTGATAGAATATCATCAAGTATTGTACTTATATCAGGATATCCTTTTTGCCATTGGTTAATACCATTATCTTTGAAATATTCTTTTGCCTGATTAATAAGATCCATCACACGACTTAGATCTTTAATTTCTGATGCGCGTACATGCATACCAATCACCTCATTTAAAATTGTACTAGAAATCATTTAAAATATCAAATAGTTGTATTTTGATTGCTGAAATGGTTAAATAGTGTCAAAGGAGGATGTTATGATTTATCGTACTGTTAATATTTTTGTCTATATTATTTCTGTCTTATTAGCTATGTATGGCTTACAATCTTTTGATTTTGAACGCTTCTTAAGAAAGGGCAAAATCGGTCAGTTTTATGTCTTCTATATTGTTGCGAGCGTAGCGCTCGGATACTTATTTGCACAATTTATACTTAATTTTGGTACATTAAGTTTTTATTGATTTAAAGCCAATATTTTTTAATTAATTGACTTGAATAATATGAATAAAATGATAAAATAGAAATGCTTACAAGGAGGAAAAAGGTATGAGCTTATCAAAAGAAATTGGTATTGACCTTGGTACTGCAAATATCCTTATCTATGCTAAAGGAGAAGGAATTGTAGTTAATGAACCAAGTGTTGTTACTATTAATGTAGAAACAAATAGACCTGTTGCTGTTGGTGAAGAAGCAAGAGAAATGCTTGGAAAGACTCCTGGAAAATTAAAAGCAATCCGTCCTTTAAAAGATGGTGTTATTGCTGATTTCCAGACTACTGAAATCTTACTAACACACTTTATCAATAAACTTAACTTAAAAGGAATTTTTGCTAGACCAACAATCTTAATTTGTTGTCCATCTAACATCACTTCAATCGAAAAGAGTGCCATCCAGGATGTTGCTTTAAGATGTGGTGCTAAGAAAGTATATATCGAAGAAGAACCAAAAGTAGCTGCTATTGGTGCTGGTCTTGATATTTCTAAACCATCTGGAAACATGGTTATTGATATCGGTGGTGGAACTACAGACGTTGCTGTACTTTCATTGGGTGATATCGTTACATCTCAGTCATTAAAGATTGCTGGTGACAAGATGGATCAGGAAATCATTAAGTACGTAAAAGATAAATATAAGTTATTAATCGGTGATGCTACAGCTGAAGAAGTTAAGAAACAGATCGGTTGCGCATTCCAGCCTAATGAAGAAACAGTTATGGATGTTCGTGGTAGAGACTTAGTAACTGGTCTTCCAAAGACTATCCAGATGAATGAATCTGAAACAGTTTCTGCTTTAGGAGAAGTTTGTGAAACAATCTTAATTGCTGCTAAGCAGGTTCTTGAACAGACACCACCTGAATTATCTGCAGATATCGTAAATAAGGGTATCTTCTTAACTGGTGGAGGAGCTTTATTAAAGAATTTAGATAAGTTCCTTGAACAGGGATTAAAGGTTCCTGTATTCGTAGCTGATACACCACTTGATTGTGTTGCTGAAGGCTGCGGTGTCATGTTAGAAAACACTACATACTTACAGTAAGAGATAGCGTTCGCGCTATCTCTTTTTTTGGAGGAAATAATGAAAGCGATATTTTTTGATATTGATGGTACAATCTACCATCCTGAGATTGGTATTAGTCAGAATACAATTGATGAAATTCATAGAGTACAGAAATTAGGCCATAAATGCTTTATCGCAAGTGGTAGACCAACTGGATTTATTTCTAAAGAAGTGAAATCCATTGGTTTTGATGGTTTTGTGTTGGCTAACGGAGCGCATATTGTAACTGAAGGAAAAACAATAGATTCTTTGACTTTACCATATGAAGAAACAAAGAGACTTATTGAATATGTAGAATCACAGGGATACGAATATGTCCTTCTTACAACTGATCGCTGTTATTTAAAGAAGGAGTCACCACATATGTATGAATTCTATGCTTGGTGTAATATTGATATGGATTCTTTATGCAATGATTATGATCTAGATGAAGTGCTAAAGAAGACAATTAAATTAGAAATCAGATACAACAAAAAAGAAGATAGTGTAGGACTTATTGAAAGACTAGGGGCTTTCTTCTATGAAAAACATGATGATAGCTTAAACGTTGAAGTATCTAATATAGATACTTCTAAAGGTCATGGTATTGAAACAATGCTTAACTATTATGGATTAGATGTTGATGATAGCTATTGTTTTGGTGATGGAGCCAATGATTTAGAAATGTTTAAAACAGTAGGGCATCCAATCGCTATGAAGAATGCAATCCCTATGATTTATCATCATGCATCGATTATCTGTGAAGATGTATTGCATGATGGTGTTGCAAAAGAATTGAAAAGACTCTTTTAACTTCTGTGTAAAAACAGAAGTTTTTTTTAATTACCCATAATCAACAGGTAAATCCAATTAATGAAATTGTTTTTACACATAAATACCAAGAAAATTGAAACTGTTATTTCTTATATTGACAATTACCTGTAGAATGTGGGTATTCAAAAAGTTTTTTTATCAATAACTGATATTTTGAGATTTTTACTGCATATTAATAGGAACATTATTATATTTTTTTGATGTTACGATTTCTGTTGAAGAAAAATAATAAAAATAATATAATGATATTGGAGGTGATAAACATGAACTTTGTCTGGAATACAAACGAACTGAATGCATCTGTCGTCTCCATTTATGAAACAAATATTACATTGAATACGACAGCATGTATGCATTTTGAAAATGTGAATTATGTTCTATTAGGTATTGATTATGACAATCATTGTATCGGTATCAAACCCGTGGGAAAGCAAGCTATCAATGACGGAATCTATCCACAGGACCAGCTTCATAAGATATCAAGAGGTAAGTCCTATGGAAGAATCACAAATAAACCATTTATTAAAGAACTTGCTGATTTGATTCCTCTCGATTTCAATGAAAAGAATGTCTTTAAGTTTAAAGGAACATATGACATTGTTCATGAAGTTCTCATTGTTGACTACAAGGAGGGAAAACTAAATGGATAGTTTGGTAGTGTGGTCAGGTGTTATGGTTGCGTGTATTGTAGTAGAAATACTCACAGTATCGTTAGTGAGTGTCTGGTTTGTGATTGGTGCTTTTGCGGCAATGATTGCTTGCTTATTAAATGTATCGGTTTCAATACAGGTTGCTATATTTCTTGTGGTATCAGTTATATGCGCAATAGTGGCACGTCCTATGGCTGTAAAAAGTCTGAAGGGCAATATAATACATACGAATAATGATGCACTCATAGGAACTCATGCACTCGTTATTAAGAGAATTGATGCAGATCATATGGGCGAAGTAAGAATTAAGAATCAGATTTGGTCAGCGTCATCACTTCATAATTTAACTTTAGAAGAAGGAGAATATGGAGAAGTTGTCGCAATTGAAGGTGCACATCTAGTTGTTAAAAAGGAGGGAAACTAAGATGTTAGGATTTATTTTAATGATTTTATTAATCGCAATTGTTGTTATTCTTATTTTCAGTACAGTAAAGATTGTTCCACAGTCATATGCTTATGTAGTAGAAAGAATTGGTGCATATGATCGTACATTAAATGTAGGTTTACATATTCTTATTCCTTTAATTGATCGTGTTTCTAACCGTGTATCATTAAAGGAACAGGTAATGGACTTCGCTCCACAGCCAGTTATTACTAAAGATAACGTTACAATGCAAATTGATACAGTTGTCTATTTCTCTATTACAGATCCAAAACTATTTACTTATGGTGTAGTAAGACCAATTAATGCGATTGAAACATTAACTGCAACTACATTAAGAAATATCATTGGTGAACTTGAATTAGATGATACTTTAACATCAAGAGATATCATTAACTCTAAGATGAGATCTATTCTTGATGATGCCACAGATCCATGGGGTATCAAGGTAACAAGAGTAGAAGTTAAAAACATTCTTCCACCTAAAGATATTCAGGAAGCAATGGAAAAACAGATGCGTGCAGAACGTGAAAGACGTGAATCTATCTTAGTTGCTGAAGGTAAAAAACAGGCTGCTATCTTAAATGCAGAAGGGGATAAGGAATCTCTTGTATTACGTGCAACAGCTGAAAAAGAAGCACAGATTGCGAAAGCTGAAGGTCAGGCTGAAGCATTAAGACTTGTTTATGAAGCACAAGCTAAAGCTATTCAGTATATTAATGAAGCAAATCCTGAATCTGCTTATATCCAGTTAGAAGGATTAAAAGCATTAAAGAACTTAGCTGATGGACAAGCTACAAAGATTATTGTACCTAATGACTTGGCAGGATTAGCTGGTACACTTACAACTTTATCAGAATCACTTAAGGATCCTAAAAAGCCACAGTAATAACAGTCAGAAGACATATATTGTCTTCTGATTTTTGCGTGTAAAAATAGCCATGCGATATTGCGTGGCTATAATCATTAAAAAAGCATATTCTTTTACAGTGAGTCCTCTCTATATCGTTACAATAGTTGTATATTCTTCATAATGTTTTAATACATCAGGATCAATCTCATTGTCAGTAATGACTGCATCAAAATTAAAGAGATCGTAGAAGATATAAAAGTCAGAACGATTAAACTTAGTAGAATCTACAAGTAAATATCTATTCTTCGCATTATCTAAAGGTATTCCCTGTGATTCTCCTTCTTCTAATGAATAAGTTGTAATACCACTATTAAAGATACCATTACACCCAATAAAGGCTTTTGTATATCTTAATTTACTTAATACCATATTTGTGATTGGACCTACAAAGGTATTTGTATTACTACGATATTCTCCACCTGTTAACATTACATCAGTAGGAGTATGACCACTCAAGATATTAAATACTGCAAGAGAATTCGTGACCACTCTAATATTACGTCCACATAACTGCTCAGCTAATAACTGAATGGTAGTACCAGGACCTAAGAATATTGTTTCTCCTTCTTGAACAAGACTTGCTGCTTTATGCGCAATTCTTGTTTTTTCTTTAATCTGTACAGAAGACTTCTCTAAATGAGATCGTTCATGATCCATACTAAAAGATAAACTCTGTGCACCACCATGTACTCTTAATAACTTACCAGACTTCTCTAATTCATCTAAATCTCTTCTTGCGGTCATATCAGAGATTTCTAATTGCTCCATGATTTCATTGATTGATATAATTCCTTTTTGATTGACCATCTGTGTAATTCTTACAAGACGTTCCTTCTTTAACATGTTTTCACTCTCCTTGTCAGTGTCAGTATATCATCCAAAATTCACCAAATCAACATAATTCAAACAAAAACAAACATTCACAAAATAAATACGCATATTTTTTAACATAAATGTTTGTAAATGTTTATTATAATGTTTTATATTGTTTAAAATTGTTGACAAATGATGTGTGAGCGATTACACTGTAGGTGTAGAAAACAAAAGGAAACAAAAAAGAGGAGAGAAATAAAATGACTAAAGATGAATTAAGTATGGTAGGTTTTGAAATCGTAGCTTACTCAGGAGATGCAAGAAGTACTTTATTAGAATTATTAAAAGAAATGCGTGCAGGTAATTTTGATAATGTAGAAGAAAAGTTAAAGGATGCAGATGCAAATATCAATCTCGCACATCAGTCTCAGACAACTATTCTTCAGCAGGAAGCACGTGGTGAAGATATGGAAATGGGATTTATCTTCATTCATGGTCAGGATCATTTAATGACTACAATCTTGTTAAGAGATGTCATTGAAGACTTTATTACATTATATAAAGAGAGAGGAACAAAATAATGTTAGACGCTGTTATTAAAAGAATCGAAAAGGGTAAACCATTTTTCGATAAAATTGCTCAAAATATTTATTTAGGTGCTGTACGTGATGGCTTCTTAACAGCAATGCCAGCCATCTTATTCTCAAGTGTATTTATTCTAGCTGCTTCTATTCCAGAAATTTTTGGAATTACGTTACCAGCAGATGTCTCAACATGGTTATGGAAAGTCTATGGCTATTCTATGGGGATTGTTGGTTTACTTGTATCAGCAACAACTGCAAAGTGCTTAGCTGAAAGCATGAATCGTCGTTTACCAGAAGGTAAAGTAATCAACACAACTTCAGTTATGCTTGCAAGTATTTGTGGTTTCTTTATGTTAGCTGTCAGTGATGTAAAGCTTGGTATCTCTACTACTTATTTAGGTACTAAAGGTTTACTTGCTTCATTCATCGCTGCATTCATCACAGTTAAGATGTATAAGTTCTGTGTTGAAAAAGATGTTACTATTCATATGCCTAAAGAAGTGCCTGGTACAATCTCTCAGATGTTCAGAGATGTGTTCCCATTCTCTTTCTCAGTATTGGTATGTGTTATTATTGATTTAATTGTTCGTAATTTATTTGGTTATACTTTCGCAGAAGCAATCATTACATTATTACAGCCATTATTCACAGCTGCAGATGGTTACTTAGGAATCTGTATTATCTGGGGTGCAATGGCAATGTTCTGGTTCGTTGGTGTACATGGTCCAAGTATTGTTGAACCAGCCATCGCTGCAATTATCTATGCAAACGTAGATGCAAACTTAGCATTATTTAAAGCAGGACATCAGGCTGCAAATGTATTAACAGTAGGTTTAGGTAACTTCGTAGGTACTATGGGTGGTACAGGTGCTACTCTAGTTGTTCCATTCCTATTTATGTTATTTGCTAGATCTAAACAGTTAAAAGCTGTTGGTAAAACAACTTTCATTCCAGTATGTTTCGCAGTTAATGAACCATTACTATTTGCGACTCCAATCGTATTAAATCCATATTTCTTTGTTCCATTCTTAATTGCACCAATGGTGAATGTATCATTATTCAAGTTCTTCGTTGATGTATTAAAGATGAACTCATTCATTTATGTATTACCTTGGGCTACTCCAGCTCCAATTGGTTTGATCTTAGGTACAGGTATTAGTTTCTTAGCTGTATTACTTGCTGTATTACTAATTGTAGTAGATGGTATTATTTACTTACCATTCGTTAAAGCGTATGATGCTTCTTTATTAGAAGAAGAAAAACAGAAAGAAGCTTTAGAAGCATTAGAAGCACAGGTTAAAGAAGAAGAACCTGAAACAAATGAACCACTTCAGTTAGATAAGAAATTAAATGTATTAGTATTATGTGTAGGCGCTGGTACAAGTGCTATGTTTGCGAATGCTGTTAAAGAAGGGGCTAAAGAAACTGGTTTACCAGTTGATGCCACTGCAAGTGCTTATGGTAACCACTATGATATCTTAAAGAACTATGATGTTGTTGTCTTATCTCCACAGGTACAGGCGCATTTAGAAGAAGTAAAACAGGATGCTAAAGAAGGTACTAAAGTCATTGCGACTAAAGGTGCTCAGTATATTCAGTTAACTCGTGACCCTAAGGGTGCTGTTGAATTTATCGTTGAACAGGAAAAGGAAGGTTAAGTAAATGAAATTTTCTAATGATTTTATCTTTGGTGGCGCTACAGCTGCTTATCAGTGTGAAGGTAGCACATTAGAATATGGTAAAGGTAAAGTGTCTTGGGACGACTTTCTTGCAAAGCAGGGTCGTTTCAAGGCAGATCCTGCCAGTGATTTCTACCACCAGTATGGACAGGATTTAAAACTATGTAATATGTTTGGTATTAATGGAATTCGTATCTCAATTTCATGGGCACGTATCTTCCCTGATGGTACAGGAAAAATCAATCAGGAAGGTATAGATTTCTATCATAGAGTATTCCAGGAATGTCATAAGAATAATGTAGAACCATTTATCACTTTACATCATTTTGATACACCGGATACTTTATACCAGAAGGGTGATTTCTTAAATAGAGAAACAGTGGACGCATTTGTAGAATATGCAAAGTTCTGTTTTGAAGAATATAAGGATGAAGTTAAATATTGGTTTACTTTCAATGAAATCTGGGCAGTTGCTACAAACACTTATATTGAAGGAACATTTCCTAATGGTGAAAAATATAATATGACAAAAGCATTCCAGATCATGCATAATATGATGCTTGCTCATGCGAAAGCTGTTGTTGCTTATAAAGAAACAGGATATAAAGGACAGATTGGCTGCGTACAGTCATTAGAATATAAGTATCCTTATGATGAAAACAGTCTAGATGATATCCAGGCTGCAAAGAACGAAGATGTATTACAGAACCAGTTCTTATTAGATGCAACATTCAAAGGATATTACTCTACTGAAACAATGGAAATTGTAGATCGTTTAGTCGCTATCAATAATGGTCAGTTAGACTTAAGAGATGAAGACTTTGAAGTAATGAAGAAAGCAGCTGTCTTAATTGACTATATGGGTATGAACTATTACCAGTCACGTTTCATTCAGTATTACGATGGTGAGAATGATATCCATCATAATGGAACAGGTGAAAAGGGCACATCACGTTTCTGTTTAAAGAATGTAGGACGTAGAATGGAAAAAGAAGGTATTCCAAGAACTGACTGGGACTGGTTGATTCATCCAGAAAGTATGTTTGATATGTTAGTGCGTATTCGTCAGCAGTATCCAAACTACAAGTGTATTTATATTACAGAAAATGGTATGGGTTATAAAGATGAATTTGTAGATGGTGTCATTGATGATGCACCAAGAATTGATTACATCAAGAAACATCTACAGTATGCACTTAAAGCAGTTGAAGCAGGTGTGAATGTAAAAGGCTACTTTGTATGGTCTTTAATGGATATGTTCTCATGGACTAATGGGTATAATAAACGTTATGGTTTATTCTATGTAGACTATGAAACACAGAAACGTTATCCAAAAGCAAGTGCTTATTGGTATAAGAGCGTATCAGAAACGAAAGAGGTATAGTTATGAATTCTTATAAAGGAGTTATATTTGATTTTAATGGAACATTGTTTTTTGACAATCCAAAGCACGTATTAGCCTGGGGAAAGATTTCCGAGGAAATAAGACATCATGGAATCAGCGAAGAAGAGCTTCATGAACATTTCAATGGTGTTCCTAATAATAAGATCATTGAATACTTATTTGAAGGACAGTGTACAGATGAACAGAAACAGAATTATTCTTTACTTAAGGAACAGTATTATCGTGAATTCTGTAAGGAAGATAAAGAAACATTCCATCTTGTTGCAGGTGCAACAGAATTCTTTGATCATCTCAAAAACAACAACATTCCATTTACTATCGCAAGTGCATCCATTAAACCAAATATTGATTTCTTTGTAGAGTCATTTCATCTAGACCATTGGATCAATCCTGATGATATTGTCTATGATGATGGAACATATGATAATAAGGTCATGATGTTCAAGAAAGCAGCACATATTTTAGGGCTAGAGGTAAGTGAGTGCTTGATTATCGAAGATTCATTAAGTGGCATTGAAAATGCTTATAAAGCAGGATGCAGAAATATAATAGTTGTTGATTCTGCAGATAAAAGAGAAGAATATCAGAAGTTACCAGGAGTAACTAAAGTGATTGATTCATTTAAAGAAATTTAAATTAAGAGCCATCTTATTAAAGATGGTTCTTTTTTGCAAGAAAACAAGATAGGCGCTTCACTATGATAATTCAGTCTTTTGTTACGAACGATTTCGTTGTAAAATATAAGAGTCAAATAGAATAGTAATTTGGCTATGGCAGCTGTCATATATGGTGGCTGTAAAGTTTATGGAGGAATAAATATGAATGTATTAGTTACAGGTGGTGCAGGTTATATTGGTAGTCATGTCTGTGTAGAATTACTACAGAGCGGACATGATGTTGTAGTCATCGATGACTTCTCAAATTCAAAACCAGAAGCCTTAGATGCAATTCATGAAATTACTGGTAAGAAAGTAAAGTTCTACGAATTCAACGTTTTAGATGAAGATAAGACAGAAGCAGTATTCAAGGAAAATAAATTAGATGCAGTTATTCACTGTGCAGCCTTCAAGGCAGTAGGTGAATCAGTAGTAAAGCCTATTGAATATTATACAAATAACTTAATGACAACTCTTATTGTCGCTAAGCTTATGAAGAAGTATCATGTACCTTCTATCGTATTCTCTTCAAGTGCTACAGTATATGGTGATCCAAAGGTTGTTCCATTAACTGAAGACTGTGAATTAGGACAGACTACAAACCCATATGGCTCTACAAAGGCTATGATGGAAAGAATCCTAACAGATGTACAGCATGCTGTACCAGAAATGTCTGTTACACTTCTTCGTTACTTCAACCCAATTGGAGCACATGAATCAGGATTATTAGGAGAAGATCCAAAGGGAATTCCTAATAACCTTATGCCTTATATTATGAAGGTGGCTGCAGGAGAACTTCCTTGCCTTGGTGTATTTGGTGATGATTATGATACACCAGATGGAACAGGTGTACGTGACTACATCCATGTTGTAGACTTAGCTAAAGGTCATGTTCTTGCAATTGAAAAATATGCAACACCAGGTGTTCATATCTGTAACCTAGGAACAGGTAAAGGATATAGTGTATTAGAAATCGTTAAGGCTTTTGAAAAGGTAAATGGTGTAAAAGTACCTTATGAAATCAAGCCAAGACGTGCTGGTGATATCGCAACATGTTATGCAGATCCTACTCGTGCAAAAGAACAGTTAGGATGGGTAGCTGAAAAGACACTTGATGATATGTGCAGAGATACTTGGAACTTTGCAAAGAAACATATGTAATATATGAGTCCCTCAATGAGGGACTTTTTTTCATGCATAAAAAAGCAGGTAGTGAAGCGGATTGCGAATATCCGCTTGATAGGAAGGCGATGATGTCGAGGAATGCAACATCATTATTATGTACGTAGATATGATATAGCATTATAATATAGAAAAAGATGGAAGTGAGGTGCCGAATATGGCTAGTACAATTCAGGTTAGAGTAGAAGACGAGTTAAAGAGTAAATCGGATGCTTTATTTAAAGATTTGGGTACAGATACAACAACGGCAATCAGAATATTCTTAACACAGGCTGTTGCGACAAATGGATTTCCTTTTGAAATAAAAAGACAGACTGGGTTAAATCCATACGCACCGATGACTGAGAAAGAGATGCTTGCAAAATTAGAAAAGTCCAGAGAACAGGGAGAGTTCAGGGATGCAGATCATGTGATTTCTGATCTGAGGTCAAAATATGGATTATAAGATTGTTTTAATGAAGGGTGCAGAGGAAGATTTTGATAGATTCATTGCATATCTTTTGTTTGAAAAGAAAACTGAGCAGGTTGCAAGACATTTATTAAATGACTTTGAGGCAACAAAAATCGGTTTGTTAAATGTTGCTGGAAGTCTGAAACTCTGTGATAATCCAAAATTAAGAGAATTAGGATACCGAAGAATCAATTTTTTATCTCATCGCTATTTTATGCTGTATCGTATTAAAAACGATACTGTTTATGTAGATAATATTTTTCATGTATTGCAAGACTACGAAAATAAAATGAATTAATATTTGGATAAGTGCACGTCACATTCTCCTTGCTTTAGTGATGAGTTAACAAAAAAATGCAGAAATAAAAGCAATGATTGAAACATACAATCATAAAGTTAACTTTTTTAATTTTGAAAGTCTTAATCAGTTGACAGACTCTACAGAAGAGGACATGACAATGTTCAGATGGAGATCTACCATTGTTTCAATGGGGCATAATATCAGGAAATACCAGAAACTGAAGAAAAGAATCAAGGAGATAGAAGAAAAACAGATGAAACAGGTCAAGGAGATGTTCAGATTGTTTATCTGCTGATAAAAGATTTTTTTAAGAAATGGGCAGGTTCTTTTTGAGTGCATCTGAAATATGAAAAAGGTTATTCACCATGCAGAAGTGAATAACCTTTTTGGGTTTGGATATACGAAAAAGAGCTGTTACGCTCAAGGTAGTAGTAAATACTGTTATGAAATGACCATTGTCAAGACATAAATAAACTCTCACAACATTTCTATTAAGTTTTATCATCAAGGGCATAGAAAGACCTCAAATCATATAGATT
>NZ_UQGV01000033.1 GCF_900540665.1 uncultured Catenibacterium sp.
AAGGTATTTGTTCTTCTATAGTATACCACAAAACGCTACATCTATACTACAAATTCCCGTATGATGAAGAGCGTACATATAATCTTCTCGGTATCATTATCATTTCATAGTTACCACTCACACTTACCATTTTTATTACCACTTCATACCACTGTGATACGATATTTTGCGATACTTTACGAGGTTTGCAAGCTACTCTCCAAACACCTTCCAGACATTGTAAATGAAGCATTTCCGCCACTTTCAGCCGCTTACTTCTCATCTACAACTTGGAAGATATAGAACTTTAAGTAATAGCTATTCTCATCACCATTCCACAAAATAGGATGATCTGCAGCCTGTGTTCTAAATTCTACCTGTCTTAATCTCTTATGTACTAATTTTGCAGCCTGTCCAATAGTTTTAGTAAATGTATCATAGTCCATAAAATGAGAACATGAACATGTAGCCAGATATCTACCATCTTTCACTAGTTTCATACCTCTCATATTAATCTCACGATAGCCTTTAATCGCATTCTTAATAGATGCACGAGACTTTGTGAAGGCAGGGGGATCTAATATAACCATATCAAATAATTCTCCCTGAGCCTCTAATTCTGGTAAGAAATCAAATACATCATGACACTCAAACTTAACAGTATCTTCTAAACCATTGAACTTAGAATTCTCATTTGCGAGATCTACCGCAAACTGAGATGCATCCACACCTAAAACACTTTGAGCACCTGCAATACCAGCATTCAATGCAAAAGTACCAATATAAGTAAAACAATCTAATACCTTTGCATCTTTACATAACTTCTGTATCGCAAGTCTATTATATTTCTGGTCAAGGAAGAAACCAGTCTTCTGTCCTTCTGCGACATCTATATGATACTTAACACCATTTTCTACAATATCAATATGAGGATCAAAAGGTTCACCAATAAAACCTTTAACTCTTTCCATACCTTCCTTAGTACGTTCCTTGGCATCACTACGTTCATATACACCTCTAATAATAATGCCATCCTGTAGTAGAATATCCTTCATAAGTTCTACAATCTCTTCCTTAAAGGCATCAATACCTAATGCGAGAGACTGTACAACAAGTACATCCTCAAACTTATCTATTACAAGACCTGGCAAGAAATCAGCATCTCCAAACACAATACGACAACTAGATGTATCTACTGTCTTCTTACGATAATCCCAGGCATTCTGTAATCTCATACGTAAGAAATTAGAGTCAATCTCCTGATTAATATTTCTAGTCATTAAACGTATTCTAATCTTAGAACTCTGATTGATATAACCTCTTCCTAATGGATAGTCATTATGTGCATAAACATCCACAATATCTCCATTCTTGAAATGTCCATGTATTTCTTTTATTTCATTGTCATAAATCCATAAACCGCCTGCATTAATAGTACGGCCTTCACCTTTTTTTAATAGTACTTTAGTTTTCATAAATAACCTCTCTTAGTCATTATTATACATTTGATAAGAGAGTTGTGCTACAATATTAACGAATCAAGGAGGAAAAACTAATATGAGTTTTAAGGATTCTAAAGTAGTTATTATCGGTTTAGGTAATGTAGGTGCTACAACTGCCTACTCAATTATTAATCAGGGACTTTGTGAAGAGATTGTATTAATTGATATTAATAAAGAAAAAGCATATGGTGAAGCATTAGATATGCAGCAGTCAGTTTACTTCATGAATAGAAATATTAAAGTAAAAGCAGGGGATTATTCTGATTGTAAGGATGCAGATGTAGTCATTATTACAGCATCAGCACCAATGCCTAAAGATTCTCATGACCGTTTACAGATGCTTGCCCCAAGTATCAAGATTATTAAGTCTATTGTAGATTCTACAATGGCATCTGGATTTAATGGTATCTTTATAGTTGTATCTAATCCAGTAGATATTATGAGTTATATTACTTGGAAGGAATCAGGTTTACCAAAGAACCAGGTAATTGGTAGTGGTACAACTCTTGACAGTGCAAGATTATCTTGTCGTTTAGCTGATATGTATCATTTAGATGCAAAGAGTGTATCAGCTTATGTATGTGGTGAACATGGAGATTCAGAAATGGTTACATGGTCTAGTGCTACAATTGGTGGTAAGAGTGTAGAAGATGTATTAAAGGATAATGCTGAACGTACTAAGGATGCCACTAAGGAAACATTAAGACATGCCGTTATTGAAGATGGATGGCAGATCTTTAACCGTAAAGGTAATACATGTTATGGTATCGCAGCAGCGACTACTGCAATTGTGAAATCTATTCTCTTTAATGAAAATAGAATTTATCCAGTATCTGTACATTTAGATGGTCAATATGGTATGAATGATATCTTCTTAAGTGTTCCTACTATTATTGATAAAACAGGTGCTAAGGAAATCGTAGAAATCAATATGAAGAAAGATGAAAAGAAAGCATTAGAAGAATCATATAAGGTTCTAAAAGAATTCTGCCAACAGTTAGACTAAGAGAGGGTAAGTCTCTCTTTTTGTGTTAGAATGAATTTATGGAGGATTTGATATGATTAAAATCGCATTTTTTGATATTGATGGAACTTTAAGCAATATGGAAACACGCAGTGTTTCTGATATTACTATAGAAACATTACAGAGATTACAAGCTAATAATATAAAGATATGTATTGCGACAGGAAGACATCCTTTAAGTGTGCCTATTTTTGAAGGAGTAACATTTGATGCCATACTTTCTTTCAATGGATCATATTGTTTTGATAAGGAAGGACATGTTTTGTATAGTCATCCGATTCCACATGAGGATGTATTAAGAATTATAGAGAATGCTTCCTCTATTAATAGACCTGTTTCACTCGCTAGTAAAAAAGACAGTAAAGCCAATGGAACAGACAAGGATTTAGATGACTATTATGCATTCTCTAAACAGAAGGTAAATGTTGCAGAAGACTTTGATGCTTTTGTGAATGAAGATATTTATCAGATCATGTGTGGTGGATATGAGAATGAATATGATGCATTAATGAAAGATGTAGAAGGTGCACAAATTACAGCATGGTGGAATAGGGCAGTAGATATTATTCCAGCAGGCGGTGGAAAAGGAAATGGAATACATAAGGTATTAGAGTATTATCATTTTAGTCCTAGTGAAGCCATTGCGTTTGGTGATGGTACAAATGATATTGAAATGTTGGAAGCAGTGGGTACAGGAGTCGCAATGGGCAATGCGACTGATAATGTGAAAGCTATTGCGGATGATATATGTTTATCTGTATCAGAAGATGGTGTGTATCACTACTGTTTAAATCATAATTTGATATAAAAGTCATAAATATAGTAAAACTCTTAAAATAGTAGTATAATAATGTATAACATGAATTGTAAAGGAGAATGAAATATGCCATATTTAGCATTACGTACAAACAAGACATTGACTCTTTCTCAGGAAGTTGAATTAAAAACTACTGTAGGAAAGTTAATTACAATGTTTCCTGGTGAATCAGTAGATACATTCATGATTCATATTGAAGATAATCAGCTTATTTATTTTAAAGGCCAGGAAGCAAACTGTATGATGATCACATTATACTTAAAAGGTCATTATACAGATGAACAAAAGGAACAGTTTGTATCTGAACTTACTAAAGCATTAGTAAAAATCACTAAGATTCCAGCTTCTAATCAGTATGTTACTATATCTGAATTTGAAAAATGGGGTCATGGTGGCGTATACGAATAAGATTTTGCCTAGCAAAATCTTATTTTTTTGTCTCAAAACAGCTAAACAGAATAAAAAAATACAAAAAAATGCATTTTTTTTAAAAAAAGGGTTGCAAAAGGTGTATCTGCATGGTAATATAAACAAGCATTCTGAAGTGCTTGAATAGCTCAGCGGTAGAGCAATCGGCTGTTAACCGATCGGTCGGGGGTTCAAATCCCTCTTCAAGCGCCAGTGGCCGGTTGGAGAAACGGTTAACTCACATGCCTTTCACGCATGCATTCACGGGTTCGAATCCCGTACCGGTCACCATATTAAATACTACGATCCTTCGGGATCGTTTTTTTTGCATAAAAAAAGATAGCACAAAGGCTATCTGTATAAATCATATAACATTCCATGTTTAAGGCTTGATGAATCAATACCTAATACATCTAAAAGCTTATAGGCAAACGCAAATGCTGTAGCTGGTCCTCTACTTGTAATAATATGACCATCTACAACCACTTCTTCTTCAACATATTTACCTGCTTTTAAATAACTTTCTATTTCTTCTCCTGGATAAGAAGTGACTTTCTTATTAGTGATTACACCTGCTTTACCTAAAGCCATAGGTCCTGCACATATAGCGGCAATATATCTTTCTTCATGATCATATTTCTTAATGAGTGAAATAATACGATCATCATCTCTTAAGGTCCATGCCCCTGCTCCTCCAGGAATCACAATCATATCATAATAATCCATGTCTGTAAGTGTCTTATCGGCACGTACAGGAATGTTTCTAGAAGAAATGACAACCTGTTCCTCTTTAATAGAAACAGTGTCTACATCCACTTCTGCACGTCTTAAGATATCTACTACACCTAAGGCTTCTACTTCTTCAAAACCATCTGCCATTAAAACTGCAACTTTAGCCATACTGCTATCCTCCTATCAATGATTGAAACACATATCCTGCAATCATTAATCCTGCACTCGCTGGCACAAATACACTACTACCTGGTGTTCTCTGTCCTGTCTTTGCAGGAATCTCATCTGAATAAGCAACTAAACACTTCTTAATTCTTCTTGCTTTTAATTCTCTTCTCATTACTTTCGCAAGAGGATCAATCTTTGTCTTATATATATCAGTAATCTGTAAGTGAGAAGGATCAAGTTTATTTCCTGTACCCATAGAAGAAATAATAGGTACATTCAATTCTGTACATCTCTTAATCAATTCTATCTTTGCAGTTACTGTATCAATTGCATCAATTACATAATCATATTGAGATAAATCTATTGTATCAGCATTCTCTGGTAAATAAAATGTATCAAACGTATTTATATTTGAATTTGGATTAATATCTAACATACGTTCTTTAATGATATCTACTTTTTTCTTACCTACTGTAGAATGCAAGGCAATGATCTGTCTATTGAGATTTGTGATATCCACTGTATCATGATCAAATACATCAATTGTTCCTATACCAGAGCGAACCAGTCCTTCAATGACATAGCCTCCAACACCACCACAGCCAAATACTGCAACATGTTTAGTCTTCATGATATCAATAGACTCATTACCTGCTACCCATCTTAATCTTGTAAACTGATCATCCATTAGTCCTGCTCCTTATAGAAATCTAAGAAACTCTTCTTTGATTCATCCCAGTCAGTATAGGCAATAATTGTTTTAAGATTGACATTCTCTACACTCTTAAAAATATTCTGTTCTACTTTAGGATTAATCTTTCTTAATTCTTTAATCAAATTCTTTGTTTCTGCACGTTTAGATGTATGTTCAATTTCTCCACGTGCTTCAGATTCTTCTGTAAAACGACATGCACACTGTAAGAACTTTAAATTAAACTTCTCAGCCCAGGCAATAATATCTTCTTCATGAATCAAATACATAGGACGAATTAATTCCATACCTTTAAAGTTCTTACTATGAAGTTTTGGCATCATAGTCTGGATCTGAGCCCCATACATCATACCCATTAATATTGTTTCTATTACATCAGAATAATGATGGCCTAACGCAATCTTATTACATCCTAATTCCTGTGCTCTATGATATAAGAACCCTCTACGCATTCTTGCACATAAATAACATGGATTCTTTTCTATCCCATGTACGACATTGAATATATCTGACTCATAGAATTGAATAGGAATACCTAGCTTTTCCGCATTCTCTTCAATCAGTTTTCTATTGGCAGGATTATAACCTGGATCCATACAAATGAACTCTAAATCAAAATGAAACTTACCATGTCTCTGTAATTCCTGTAATAGCTTCGCAAGAAGCATTGAATCTTTACCACCTGAAATACATACTGCAATCTTATCACCTGGTTCAATGAGTTCATAATCCTGAATTCCTTTAATAAATCTACGCCATAAAGGTTTTCTAAAGTTTGTAATAATACTACGTTCTATCGCTTTTATGTTATCCATTATTTCACCTCTAGTTCCTACTAAATACATAGGAATATACTCTAAAATTCAAGGTTATCCTCTAAGGATAACCTTATCAAAAACCATTATAAACAGTTAATAGGCACAAATGCAATTATTATCGACCAAAATACGCATCAATACCATTCGCAATACCTTCCGCAATTTTCTGCTGGAAATCACTGTTGTTGAGTTTTCTATCTTCATCACCATTAGAAATGAATCCCATCTCAAGTAAGCAGACAGGTGTCTTACACCAGTTGATTCCACTTAAATCATTACGCGCAGCCATTCCTCTATTTCTAATACCTGTTGTACTACAATAATGATTAAGTACTGTTCTTCCTAAAGATTGTGAAGCAGACACATTACCTGCACTCATATAAGGATTTCCATTAGCTGGTTCCTGTACACTTGCACCAGTCACACCGCTATTACCAATACCATCACAATGTAATCTAATAAAAGCACCAGCACCTGCATTATTAGCCATTTCAGCTCTTTCTCTATTAGAAATATTTACATCATTGGTTGTACGGATCATAACAACCTTATACCCTCTAGACTGTAATACATCTCTTAGTTTCAAACTCACGTTAAGAGTTGTCTGGTATTCAGGAATACGTGTGGCAGTACCTGTTGCCCCTCCTGCGACCTTAGCCTTTTGTGTTGAAGCACCAGGACCAATAGGTTCTAATTGTGAATTACCTCTCGCCTGATGTCCTGCATCAATAGCTACCACATTATTATTTGTCACAACAGGTGCCTGTTGTCTTTTTACTTCTTCCTGTCTTTTAGCTTCCTCAGCTTTTTTTTGTTCCTCTAATTTCTTCTGTTCCTCTAGTTTTTTCTGTTCTTCTAGTTTTTTCTGTTCTTCTAGTTTCTTAGCTTCTTCTTCCTTTTTCTTTTGTTCTTCTAATTTCTTAGCTTCCTCTTCCTTTTTCTTTTGTTTCTCTACTACTGCCGTATCTTTCTTTTTTGTCTCTTTCGTAGTACCACATGCCACAAACAATATACTACATAATAATAAGCATAATAATCTTTTCATCATTTCACCCTTCCTTATCTTTAATAATATACTATTTTAGAGGTAAAAAAAAGATAACAGATATAACTCTGTTATCTTGTGAAGAGCGTACCACTACCATCCTTAGATAATATTTCAATAAGAATAGAATGTGGAATACGACCATCAATAATGACTGCTTTTGACATATTGCCTTTTAATGCATGAGTAATACAATCCACTTTAGGAATCATACCTCCCGCAATAATACCTTCTGCTTTTAAGTTTTCTACATCCTGGATAGATACCTCTGGAATCAATGTCTTTTCATCATGAGGATCTCTTAATAAACCAGGAATATCACTAACTACAATCAAGTTTTCTGCTTCTAGACTATCCGCAATAGCTGCTGCTGCATAATCTGCATTCACATTATAGCTATTACCTTCATCATCCATTGCGATAGATGCAATAACAGGAATATATCCACTTTTGATTGTATCCTTAATGATTTCATTGTTCACATTTGTGACAGTACCTACATAACCTAATTCGTCTTTAATCTTTTTAGCCTCTAATAACTTATTATCAATACCACAAAGACCTACTGCACGGCCTCCTCCATTCATAATCAGCTTAACAAGATTTTTATTGACTTTACCGGCTAATACTTCCTGGACAATATCAATAGTTTCTTCATCAGTATAACGTAACCCATCAATGAATTTTGATTCTATACCAGAACGTTTTAATGCCTTATTAATTTCAGGGCCCCCACCATGAACCAATACCACATTAATACCAACTAAAGTCATTAGACATATATCAGAAATGACATTGTTCATCAATTCTTCATTGATCATCGCATTTCCACCATATTTAACTACTACTGTCTTACCATTGTATTCCTGTAGATAAGGAACAGCTTCAGATAAGATTTTTGCACGATATATTTCTCTTTCTTCCATTATGTTCTATATTCCCCATTAATCTTTACATAATCATAAGTTAGATCACAGCCCCATGCTGTTGCATCCCACATACCATCATTTAAATCAATATTGATATCAATCTCATCTTCAGATAAGACCTTTAATGCTTTCTCTTCATCAAAGATAACACCCATGCCCTTCTCACAAACATGAATATCTCCTGCAGATGAAGCCAATGTCACGGATACTTTGTTGATGTCTAAATCAGCTTCAGAATAACCAATAGCACATAAGATACGACCCCAATTCGCATCTCTACCAAACATCGCTGCTTTAAATAAAGTAGAAGTGATTACACTCTTTGCGACGATCTTGGCATCCTGTAATGTCTTCGCATTCTTGACATTACATGTAAGAAGTTTAGTTGCTCCTTCACCATCTTTCGCAATACCACGAGATAATTGTTCACAGATATGATATAACGCATCCTTCATAATATTATAAGACTGATCCTTCAAGACAATCTTATTATTCTGTGCCATACCATTTGATAATACACATAACATATCATTAGTAGATGTATCCCCATCAACACTGACCATATTAAATGTATCATCTACAACTTCATGTACCATTGCTTCTAAACATTCTTTAGAAATCGCAACATCACTTGTCACAAAGGCAAGCATTGTAGCCATGTTAGGATGAATCATACCAGAACCCTTTGCGATAGCTCCAATATGACATTTAGCATTCCCTAATTTAAACTCTACCGCATATTCTTTAGGCTGTGTATCAGTTGTCATGATTCCATAACATGCATCATGAGACCCATCTACATTTAATCCTTTTACAAGTTCCTTCATATGATCTTTAAAAGGATCAATGGACATAGGCTGACCAATAACACCAGTAGAAGCGACAATAATATCATCTTCCTTTAAACCTAATTCTTTTGCAGCTAAAGCACATACTTCATTCGCAAGCTCAATACCATTCGCATTACATGTATTCGCATTACCTGAGTTACAGATAATAGCTCTTGCACGACCATTCTTTAAATGCTGCTTTGTGACTGTCAAAGGCGCACCTTTTACTTTATTTTGTGTATATGTTGCAGCTGCTGTACATAACTCTTCACTCACAATAAGAGATAAATCCTTCTTAGATTTATTCTTTCTCATTCCTGCATGAATACCATTTGCGCTAAATCCAATTGGTGCACAAACACCACCAAGTATATCTTTCATGATTTCCTCCTTAGAATGATGGAGCGACAAGATTTAAACCTGTATTCTCATCGAGTCCATACATAATATTCATATTCTGTACTGCCTGACCAGCAGAACCTTTCACCATATTATCAATTGTAGATACTACAATTAATGTATAATCACGTTCATCCATATGTAATGAAATATCACAATAGTTAGATGCCTTTACAAACTTTAAGTCTGCGACCTGCCCAAGAGGTAATACTCTCACAAACTGTTCATCCTTATATGCTTCTACATATGTTTCATAGATTTCTTCTAAAGACTTTTCTACAGGAACATAAATAGTAGAAACAATACCACGGTCTACAGGAAGTAAATGAGGTACAAATGTGATATGTATATCTTTATCATTCATCTTACTTAATTCCTGTTCAATTTCTGGTGTATGTCTATGTACACCTACTTTATAAGGATGGAACGATTCATTACATCTTGGGAAATGCATACCATCACTTAAGTTCTTACCAGCACCCGTTGTACCTGATGCTGAATCAATAATAATCTTCTGTGATACATTGAGCTTATTCTTTAATAAAGGATAGAGGCCTAAAGTAATAGTTGTAGGATAACAACCAGGATTTCCAATAATAGTAGCATCCTTGATCTTATCTCTATTGACTTCAGGTAAACCATAGACCTGATTCTTATGAAGTTCTGGTAAGTTATAATCTAAACCATACCATTTCTGATAATCTTCTTCCTTATCAAGTCTGAAGTCAGCCCCTAAATCAATAAACTTCTTACCCTTTTCTACACATGTCTTAGCATACTTTTCAGATAAGCCATGAGGAAGTGAGGCAAAAATAATATCTGCTTTCTCAATGACTTCTGTATCTTCAATAAACTCTAAATCACATACCTGATAGAAGTTAGGATAAAGATCATAAATCTTTTTACCAGTATAGCTATGTGAAGAAATAGCTGTTACTTCTGCTTCAGGATGCATCAACAAGATTCTGAGTAATTCACATCCTGCATAACCACTTGCACCAATAATACCTGCTTTAATCACAATATCCACTCACTTTCTGATTGATTCTATGAATATTCTCCATCTCAATAGTAGGAGAAGGTCCACCAACAACAGCTCTGTTGTTAAGACATGTTTCTAATGAAATAGCCTGATAAACATCTTCACCAAACATATCTGTATAACCTGTATAAATATCTAGAGGAAGTGTTTCTAATGTTTCTCCATGTTCAATACAGTATCTTACAAGTTCCCCAGTAATCTTATACGCATCTCTAAATGGCATACCTTTCTTAGTCAAATAATCTGCACAATCAGTCGCATTAATAAATCCTCTTGCGGCAGCATCTCTCATCTTATCTTTATGTACAGTAATAGTTGCCATCATATCTGTAAAGACGGGAAGACAAAGCTTTACTTCATCAATTGCATCAAATAAAGCTTCTTTATCTTCCTGCATGTCTTTATTGTAAGCAAGAGGGAGTCCCTTCATCATTGTAAGTAATGTATTCACATCACCAATGACTCTTGCACTCTTACCTCTTACTAATTCAGCAATATCTGGATTCTTCTTCTGAGGCATAATAGAAGAACCTGTTGCATACGCATCATCAAGATCAATGAATTTGAATTCCCATGAACACCATAAGATCACTTCTTCTGAAAATCTTGATAAATGCATCATGATTGTGGCTAAGGCACTTGATAACTCAATCGCATAATCACGATCACTCACACCATCCAAAGAGTTATACATAATATCATACATACCTAATTCTTCTGCCACAAATGGTCTATCTAATGGATAAGTTGTTGTTGCAAGTGCACCACTTCCTAGAGGTGATACATAAAGTCTCTTATCAACATCTTCTAAACGATCAATATCTCTTAAAAACATTGATGCATAAGCCATTAAATGATGTGCAAAAGTAATAGGCTGTGCTCTTTGTAAGTGTGTATATCCTGGCATGATTGTATCAAGGTTATGTTCAGCTAAATCTGTTAATGTATGAATCAGGTTCACTAACATCTTCTTGATTTCTAGAATTTCATCATGTGCATATAAACGAAGATCTAATGCAACCTGATCATTTCTAGAACGTCCTGTATGTAGTTTTTTACCAGCCACTGGATAACGTTTTGTGAGTTCACTTTCCACAAACATATGAATATCTTCAGCTTCAGGATCAAAGAGGAGTGTACCCTCTTCAATCTCTTTTAAAATTGCATTTAAACCTTCTACAATCTCTTCATAATCTTTCTCTTCAATAATATGCTGCTTACATAACATCTTTGCATGAGCAAGAGATCCTCTAATATCCTGCTTATACATACGATGATCAAATGAAAGAGATGAATTGAATGCATTGACTTCATGATTTAATTCTTTAGAAAATCTACCTTTCCACAATACCATAACTTAAACTCCTATTTCTTTTTCTTCTGATCTAACTTAGCTTTTACCTTAATTGGTAAACCATATAATGTGATGAATCCTTTAGCATCATACTGATCATAATCATCATCTTCATCAAATGATGCTGTCTGTAAGTCATGTAATGTATCTGGAGATGTTACACCAGCCCCTACAATATTACCCTTATATAGTTTAAGTTTAACGTCACCATTCACGTTTTCCTGAGTCTTATCTACAAATGCAAGTAATGCTTCAGTAAGAGGTGTATACCACTGACCATTATAGATATTATCTGCAAGCTTTAAGCTTAACTGCTGTTTGAAGTGCTGTGTTTCTTTATCTACAGTAATTTCTTCTAGGTTCTGATGTGCTGCATATAAAATAGTTCCACCTGGTGTTTCATATACACCTCTTGATTTCATACCAACAAGTCTGTTTTCAACCATATCTGCGATACCAACGCCATTCGCACCACCAATTTCATTTAACTTAGCTAACATTTCTACTGGTTCAAGTTTTTCACCATTTAAGGCAACAGCAACACCCTTTTCAAAAGTTAAAGTGATATATGTTGGAACATCTGGTGCCTTTTCTGGTGAAACACCCATTTCTAGGATTTCATCATACTTAGGTTCATTAGCTGGATCTTCAAGATCTAAACCTTCATGAGATAAATGCCATAAGTTCTTATCTTTAGAGTAGTTTGTTTCTCTGTTAATCTTTAGAGGAATCTTTCTTGCTTCCGCATATTCGATTTCTTCTTCTCTTGATTTAATATCCCATTCTCTCCAAGGAGCGATAATAGGCATATCTGGTGCGAATGCTTTAATAGCTAATTCAAATCTTACCTGGTCATTACCTTTACCAGTACATCCATGACAGATTGCATCTGCACCTTCTTCTAAAGCGATATCTACTAACTTCTTCGCAATAATTGGTCTTGCAAGAGAAGTACCTAACATATATTTACCTTCATATAATGCATTAGCTTTAACTGCTTCAAAACAGAAATCCTTAACGAATTCAGGTTTACAATCTACACAAATATATTTAGAAGCACCTGTCTTTGCAGCCTTTTCATCAAGACCATCAAGTTCTCCAGCACCCTGTCCCACATCAGCAGCAACCGCAATAACTTCACAGCCATAATTTTCCTTTAACCAAGAAATAATAATTGAAGTATCTAATCCTCCACTATAAGCTAATACAACTTTCTTAAATGTTTTCTTTTCCATAATTTTCTTCTCCTTTAAATGTTTGATGTTTTATTTTAATGCCCCACTACTTAACTATATCGTCGTTCCTTCATATCAAACACCCCTTTAATAAACAAAAAACGCCTCTGGATTAATCCAGAGACGTATATAAACGCGGTACCACTCTAGTTGCTTGTATCATACAAACCACCTCTTCATTAACGCAGATTCACGTTCTGTTATACTCAATTCCAACAGACTCTCCCGAGTGCGTTTCTCTTATATCTTCCTGATGACCTTCCACTCTATGTCATCTCGCTGTAGGTGATTGTAAGATACTCTTCTCGTTCATCGATTTGTTTATTTAACTTGGGTCTATAATACAATCACTTTATTACTTTGTCAATAATTTTTCTTTAAATATAAACAAAATTATTTATTTTCTGTTTTTCGTAAATTTTAACTCTTATTTGTGATTTTTTTCATTTTCGCAATATATACAGGACTGCCATCATATTGATCATAGCTAGAAATATAAACAGTTTCTTCACCTAAGTAAACTGCAATACCTAACTGTTTTTCACCTTCATAAAGGTTGTATTTGATGAGTGCTTCAGGAACTTTTTCTTTCTCATCTTTTGATAGTTCAACCTTCTTATATTGGATATTCTGATACTTTAAATCACTTTCAAATGTACATGCATCTTTATTGATTTCATAAACAAGATACGCATTATAAGCGTCCTTCTTCTTTATATAATCCTTCTTATTCGCATATACGATTTCTTCCTGTTTGTACTGTCCATAACTGTCTTTAAGTGACATAGGTTCTGCAGGTGAGCAGGCACATAACATCATTGTCACTAATAAAATTAATATTTTCTTCATATTCACCTCTCCATTCCACACTACTATATCATATCGTAGAACTAAAAAAATCAATCCTGATTAAAATACACAACACTTCCATATAAATTAAAAAACTAGGAGTGTTTTTAATTTTATTAAACATATTCTTTAATATTATTAAAATATTTATCTTTTATTTAAAATATAGATATGTTATATTACAAAAAGAGGTGATAAATATGGATACTGTCCCTATGTGGATGAAAAATTTAGATGATGAAGATATGATTTTTATCAAAAGATTTTTACTCGCTTCAGGTTCTTTAAAAGAAGTTGCTAAGTTATATGGTGTTACTTATCCAACAGTAAGAGTCAGATTGAATAAATTGATTGATAAGATCAAATTATCTGAAGATAAAGAAGATAATGATGAATTTGTAGAGTTGATCAAAAGATATGTCATTGATGAAGATATAGAATTTGACGTTGCTAAGAATTTAATTACAGAGTATAAGAAAATAAAGGAGAAATCAAAAAATGGTTAGAACTATTATTGGTGTGATTATTTTAATCGCAATTATAAGACTACAAATATTTTTATCAAAAAAGGATAATAGGTTACTTGGTTTGATTATCCCAATCGTTATTTTTGCGAGTTCACTCATATTCGCATTTGGATTCATTCCAACCCATAATAAAATTGAAACGACTCAATCTGTGATAACAGAAACAGGTAAAGTGGTAGAAAGTTCTTCAGACAAAACATCTACCGCATTAAGAGACCACTCTCTTACAACAACAAGCATTGTATATACTGTTGTGTCTATCAATGTTGGAAACTTTGTGATGCTAGGTATTTACTTCTATTGCAGACATAAAAAAAGTACGCATGCTGAATTGAAGCGTATGAGAGCAAAAGAACTCTTTTAAATTAATACTAAGAAAAAAGGCTGTAACGAATAGATAACCTTAAACGTTACAGCCTCTTTTACTGTGAAGAATGATAATATTATTCTTCTACTTTTTCAAATTCTTCTGGTCCTACACCACATAATGGACATACATAATCTTCAGGTAATTCATCACCTTCATACACATATCCACATACTTTACATACCCATTTCATATTAGATTCCTCCTTTGATATATAGTAATTATTACTACTTATACTATAGTCCTTTTGAGATATAATTCAATAAATATGCTCAAACTAAAAAAAGAAGAACACTAAGCGTGTCCTTCTTTACGCATCTCTTCACGATACATTTTATAGAGATCAGCATGACATAAATCATTTGTGCCACATGTATTACAATTATGTCCACATACACCTATGCCTTTTTTCCTATTCTTATATATAGTTCTAAGGACAAGACAAACCCAGATAACTAATAAAATACTTACTAAAATTGTACCCATAATATCTCCTCCTCGCTTCTATTATACAATTATCTTGGTGTAAAACCAAGTTTGATGATCATCTGTTTATATGTTTCTAGATCAGGTTGATTCATAGAACGAATAGTGATTTCTTTCTTATTCATGTTTACTGATGCAAGATATTCTTTATGTTGATTAAATGCGTTTTCTATTGTTGCTGCACAGTTCTTGCAGAACATATCATCAATATGTAAAGTAGTACGATAGGGATAAAGATTTTTATCCTTATCCCCCGTACCTATTTTCTTTATTTGATCGTGTTCACCACAACATCCTGACTGTAATGTCTTCTTGTAGCGAAGAACACCTATAATGAGCAACACAACAACAATAGCCGCAACTATGATGTTACCCATAATTGATTAAGCCTTCTGTGTCTTTAATTCTGGTTTTGGTGCTGGTCTTACAATGAAGTAGATCATTACTAGAATACATACGATTGATAGAATCTGACCTAATCCAAATGTTGCACCATAGAATAACCATGAACCTAACTGATAAGTGATCATAGCTAATACATAACCTAATACCATCTGGTATAATACTGCAAACCATCCCCAGAACTTAGAACCCATTTCTCTCATGATTGCACCAATAGCGGCAAAGCATGGTGGATCGAATAAGTTCAAGATCATAAATGAGAAACCACCCATTGCAGAGAACGTATTCACCATAGCCTGAACAGCTTTTGCACCTGAATCTGCATCACCCATATGATTTAAGATAGAGATAGTGGAAATAGCCTGTTCCTTAGCTGCAAGAGCTGATATAACAGCTACTGAACCCTTCCAGTTTTCAATACCTACTGGTGCGAATAATGCTGCAAATACATGACCAATAGAGGCTAACATAGACTTTTCAATTTCAACCATCTGGAATGAGAAGTTAAATGTAGATAATAACCAAACTACAATACAAATACTAAAGATAATAGTACCTGCTTTAATCATGAATGCTTTTGCACGTTCCCAAACATGGATAAATACACCCTTGATAGTAGGAATATGATATGCTGGTAATTCCATCACGAATGGTGCAGGATCACCTGCAAAGAAACGAGTCTTCTTTAATGCGATACCAGATAAGATAATAACTAGAATACTTAAGAAATACATAGTTGGTGCAATCCAAGTGTTACCTGGGAAGAAAGCTGAACTAATCATACCAATAATAACAGTCTTCGCACCACAAGGAATAAATGTACATAACATAATAGTCATTCTTCTATCTGCTTCATTTTCAATAGTACGTGTACCCATAACAGCTGGAACACCACATCCTGTACCAATTAAGATAGGGATGAATGATTTACCAGATAAACCGAATTTACGTAATAGTCTATCCATAATGAAGGCAATTCTTGCCATATATCCTGAATCTTCAAGAATAGCCAAGAATAAGAAGATAAGTGCCATCTGTGGCACGAAACCTAATACTGTACCAACACCAGCGATAATTCCATCAACGATTAATTTAATTAATACCTCTGCACATCCAATTGATGTAAGGAATTGAGTGACCATAGGTGGAATGATTTCATCAAATAATACATCATTCATCCATCCAGTCATCCAATCACCTACGGTAGACACTGAGATGTAATACATAAACCACATAATTAACACAAAGATTGGTAAAGCTAAGAATCTGTTAGTCACAATCTTATCAATCTGATCTGATGTAGATAATGTCTGATGTGGATTCTTCTTAGTAAGAACCTTATTAATAGAACTCTTAATATAAGTATATCTCTGGTTTGTGATAATAGATTCTGCATCATCATCCATTTCTTTTTCACAATCTGCAATATGACCTTCAATTTCGTTTAATACTGCCTGATCTAATTTAAGTTCAGCCAATACCTTCTCATCTCTTTCAAATACCTTTACTGCAAACCATCTTAACTTTGATGCATCTACTTTATCCTCAATAGATTCTTCAATATGTGCTAAAGCATGTTCTACAGAACCAACAAATACATGAGGATGTTCTGATACTTTATGGTTATGTGCAAGCTTGATGGCTTCTTCAGCCACTTCCTGAGTTCCTTTATCTTTTAATGCTGATAAAGTCACTGCTTTACAGCCAATTAACTGACCTAACTGTTCTAAGTCAATCTTATCACCTTTCTTTTCGATGATATCATACATATTAACAGCTAAAACCATTGGAATACCTAATTCAGCTAACTGAGTAGTTAAGTATAAGTTTCTTTCTAAGTTAGTCCCATCAATAATATTAATGATTGCATCAGGTGTTTCATTAATTAAATATCTTCTTGTAACAACTTCTTCTAATGTATAAGGAGATAATGAATAAATACCAGGTAAATCCTGGATAGTCACATCCTTATGACCTTTTAGTTTCCCATCTTTCTTTTCAACTGTAACCCCTGGCCAGTTACCAACATACTGAGTACTCCCTGTCAGTGCATTGAATAATGTTGTTTTACCAGAGTTAGGGTTACCCGCTAACGCTATCTTCATACCTAATCCTCCACTTCAATCATCTGCGCATCTGCTTTACGCAATGATAACTCATAACCACGTACTGTGATTTCTACTGGATCTCCTAAAGGTGCTACTTTTCTTACATAAACGCTCTGTCCTTTAGTTAAACCCATATCCATAATTCTTCTTTTTACCGGTCCTGTACCAGTAACTTTTTTAATAGTTACTGTTTCGCCTACTTTTACATCTTTTAAGTTCATGATATTCCTCCCTTAAAACAATATGCGATTGGCCATCTGTTCAGAAAGCGCAATCCTACTGCCTTTCACATTACAAATAATTCCGTTATCTACTTTACTGATAATAGTCACTTCCCCATCTACTACAAAACCAAGTTCTGCTAGATGATTCTTTACTTTATCAGTTCCTGTAATACGCCTAATAATGACTGTATCTCCAGGATTTGCCATACTAATTGGCATATAATCCGCCTCCTCAGATGATTAGATTAACCTAATTAGCCTTTTCTAACTTCATTGTTAGTATAGCCTTACTGTTTTTATATGTCAACAAAAATATTAGTAAAGCCTAACTTTTTCATTATTTGAATTTTTATGCTATAATGATGTAAATGAGGTGAATAAGATGAGTGAATCTACAGAAATGTACTTAGAAACTATATTAGTTATTCAAAAGAAGAAAGGACATGTGCGTTCCATTGATATCGCCCATGAAATGAATTTCTCTAAACCTACTATTTCACAACAGATGAAAAGATTAAAAGAGAAGGAACTCATCAACATGGATGAAGATGGTGCCATTACATTAACAGACGCTGGTGCTAAGATTGCGAATATGATATTTGAAAGACATACTGAATTAAGAGATATCTTAATTCATATTGGTGTTAGCGAATCAACTGCTTCACAGGATGCATGTCGTATCGAACATTATATTTCACCAGAAACTTTTGAAGCATTAAAGGCTTATTTCAAAGATAAGATCTAAATAAAAAAATCACAGGTGTGTGCCGTCCTGTGATTTTTTTATTCCTCTGTATAAGGAACTGAGAATATGAAAGGATATGTTGTGTTCAGTAAAGGGGTTAGCCTTTACTAACTAAATAATACTACACCTCTTCTTTAAATGCAATAGATATTATAAGAAAAAAACACCTGCATCCGCAGGTGTTAACGTTTATCGAAACGTTTAGAGATTTCTACGATTGGAATAACTGAGAATGCAAGTAATGCCGCAATCGCAAAATGAGATGAATCAAGAGGTACTAAACTAAATAAATGAGAAAGAGGTGTAAAGATAATTACTAACTGTAATACAAGACCTAAAGCTGTTGCACCCCATAAATATTTATTATTAAATACCTGTTTATTAAATACTGAATGATGACTCTTGACGTTAAATGAATGACATAATTCAGCACCTGACATAGTGATAAAGGCCATAGTCATCGCATATTCATGTGTACTGAAATATTGACCGATTGAGTATGAGAGTAAAGTAAGTAAACCTACCATAACACCCTGCCAGATCACTTTCACCATTAAACCATTCGCAAAGAAACCTTCATCCTTTTCTCTTGGTTTTCTGTCCATGATATCATCTTCAACTGGTTCTAAGCCAATCGCAAATGCTGGTAAAGCATCTGTAATCAAGTTAATCCATAATAAATGAATAGGTAATAGTGGAACACCAAATCCCCAAGAAGGATTAACTAGCGCAATAATAGAAGCTAAGAAGATAGCTAATACTTCACCGATATTACTTGATAATAAGAACTGAACATCCTTCTGGATATTATCAAAAATACCACGACCTTGTTTAATAGACTGAATAATAGTTGCAAAGTTATCATCTGTTAAGATCATAGTCGCTGCGTTCTTCGCAACATCAGTACCAGTAATACCCATTGCGCAACCAATGTCTGCAGTCTTTAATGCAGGGGCATCATTGACACCATCACCTGTCATAGCGACAATCTTATTCTTTGATTTCCATGCTTTAACGATATTTACTTTATGTTCAGGCGCCACACGTGCATAAACACTATATTTTTCTACATTCTTTTCTAATTCTTCCTGAGACATCTGAGATAATTCTTCACCAGAAATAACTTCCTGTCCCTCACTTAAAATACCTAAATCTTTCGCAATAGCAGTGGCTGTTGTCTTATGGTCACCAGTGATCATAATCGTACGCACACCTGCATGTTTAGCAACTCTAGTGGCTTCTTTTGCTTCTGGACGGGCTGGGTCAATCATACCAACAAACCCAATAAAGTCCATATCATTTTCTATTTCTTCTACAGTAATATGAGGAGGCATTGTATCATATGTCTTCATTGCTACAGCTAATACTCTCAATGCATCTTGAGCCATTTCATCATTGGCAGTCATAGCCTGCTCACTATCTACATCACGACATCTACTTAAGATCACATCAGGTCCACCTTTAGTAATAGACACATAATGATCTCCATCCTTAAGAATAACACTCATCATCTTACGATCAGAATCAAAAGCTAGTTCTCCAACACGTGGATACTTTTCCATAAGTGCTTTCTTTTCAAAGTTCATCTTCTTACTTGCTTCAACAAGTGCGACTTCAGTAGGATCACCTAGTACTTTACCATCATCAATAGAAGCATCAGAACATAGAGTAAATGCATTCAACATATCAATAGTCTTAGAATCTGCTTCTTCTAAATCTTTCACTTCGTCACCATCTAAGTAAGTCTTTAAGATAGTCATCTTATTTTGTGTTAATGTACCTGTCTTATCAGAACATACAATAGAAGTACTACCTAATGTTTCTACTGCAGGTAGTTTACGAATAATAGCATGCTGTTTGACCATCTTAGTGACACTTACAGCTAAGACAATAGTTACAGTCGCAGCCAGACCTTCTGGTACTGCTGCAACAGCTAAAGCTACAGCTGTCTTAAATGATTCTAACCAGCTAATACCACTCAATGATTCAAGAATAAATACAATCACACAGATCACAATACAAAGTAATCCAATTGTTTTACCAATTTCATTTAATTTAACCTGTAATGGTGTTAATTCCTTTTCACTCGCATTCAACATGCCAGCAATCTTACCTACTTCATTATTCATACCAGTAGATGTCACAATTGCTTCACCACGACCATAAGTCACTACTGTAGAAGAGAAGACCATATTTGTCTGGTCCCCAATCACAACATCCTGACTAATAGGATCAGTTGTCTTTTCTACAGGAACAGATTCACCTGTTAAAGCTGATTCATCTACCTTTAAGTTATAAGCTTCAATTAATCGTGCATCACTAGGAATCATATCCCCTGTTTCAAGAATAATAATATCACCAGGCACTAATTCTTTAGATGCAATTGTCTGTTTCACACCATCTCTTAATACCTTAGATTGTGGTGCAGATAATTCCTGTAATGATTCAAGACTCTTTTCTGCATGACTCTCTAATACAACACCTAGAATCGCATTCATCATAACAACTATTACGATAATAAGAGAATCAATCCAGTCACCTGGTTCTACAATAATAGAAACTACTGCCGCAATAATTAAAATAATAATCATTGCATCCTTAAACTGATCTAGAAAACGTAAAAGAAGAGACCTTTTCTGTGGCTTTTCTAGTTCATTTGTACCATATATGCCTTGTCTCTTCTTTGCTTCAGAAGAAGTGAGACCCTTTTCAATATTTGTATCCAAAGACTCTTTTACTTCTTCAATTGTTTTTTTATACATTTGTATTCCTCCTTTAATAAAAACAATCGTTTTATTAAAGGTCTCGCTGATCATAAATGACCAAAACAATCCGGTTATGTAAACATAACGTGTTGACGAACGGTTCTGTAAGAGCTACTCCCCTTTAATTAATATTATTCTACCAAATTCATATTGCTTGTCAATCATAGAACGTTAATCCTATAATAACTTGAGGTGAAGATTATGAAAGAAGAAGAACTGAAACTATTAGAAAATGAATTCTGTTTAGGGTGTGCAAGAAGCTGTGATCTACTTCATCCTAATTGTGAAAGAGGATTAGTGAAGATGCAGGAAATCTTAGAGGAATATAAAAAGAGAGATGATTAGTCTCTCTTTTAAAATGCAGCTAATAAGCCATATGATAATGAACCAACAATAAGTGTCGCAAGCAGGATACCTAAGAAGATGGCAGTAATAGCCTTCTTGAAGTCCATATCAAGTAATGCAGCCACTAAAGAACCTGTCCATGCACCAGTCCCTGGTAATGGGATACCTACAAATAATAAGAGTCCTAAGAATTCACCATTACTCATATTCTTACTCTTATTCATAGCACGGTTTTCTAGTTTTTCAATCAAAGGTCTGAAGAAGTCAAACTTCTTAAGCCATTTAAATATACGTTTAATAAATAATAAAATAAATGGAATTGGTAAGATATTTCCTAGAATACATAGAGGTACTGCATAACGAATATCTACTTTTAATAATGCTGATGCAATTAATCCTCCACGACATTCAAGAATAGGAACTAAAGATACAATAAATACTGCAAGCTTAGATGAAATGTATTTACCTAATGTTCCTGCAAACCATAATGCGATTGATTCCATATATGTCCTCCTTGATTAACATGATTAATCATACAGAAAGGTTATTACAAAGTCAATTTTTTCTTCCATATATCAACTAAATCACATAATCGATAACGTGCATTGGCAGGAGAAGAGGAAGGTAAAAGGATTGCTTTTATTCCCAATGGTATTAAGTTAAGCGACTAAATACCAAAAACCTCTTTGATTTTAAAATC
>NZ_UQGV01000034.1 GCF_900540665.1 uncultured Catenibacterium sp.
GGCAAGGGTACATGTTTTTAATTATTTCACCTGTCTACTTGACAGGGGCGGTTCAGTTTGAGCCCTCTTTTTTAATACCGTGTATTACACTAAAGTAAAAAAAACCATTTTCAAAAAAAGTTAGTCTTTATAATTTTTCATGTATGATCTCATACTCTTTACAATGAATTCCATCATATTTTACAATTTCATTCCTCCACATTTTCTGTTTTCATCCCATCACATTTCAAAAACAATAAAATAAAAAGCACATCTCTTGCATGAGATATGCCTAATATTAATACATAGATTTATTTATTCTTCATATGTGGGAATAAGATAACTTCACGGATAGTTTCCTGACCAGTTAATAACATAACTAATCTATCAATACCCATACCCATACCACCAGTTGGTGGAAGACCATATTCAAGGGCTTCTACATAGTCCATATCCATTTCGTTGGCTTCATCGTTACCTAATTCTTTTTCTTTTAACTGATTTGCGAATCTTTCATACTGATCATCTGGATCATTTAATTCTGTGAATGCATTTGCATATTCATTACCACAGATGAATAATTCAAATCTCTGTGTGAAACGAGGATCCTGTAAGTTCTTCTTTGCAAGTGGTGAGATTTCAATTGGATGACCATATACGAATGTTGGTTCTACAATTGTTTCTTCTACATACTTTTCAAAGAATGCATTAATAATATGACCATATGCAAAGTGTGGTTCTACTTCAATACCGTGTTCTTCAGCAAGCTTCTTAGCTTCTTCAAAAGTCTTCTGTTCACCAAAGTCAACACCAGTCTTTTCCTTGATTGCATCAACCATAGAGATTCTCTTGAATCCAGGAGCTAATGAAATAGAATGACCTTTGTATTCTACATCATAAGTACCATTGACTGTCATTGCTGCATTCGCAATGATACCTTCTGTTAAGTCCATCATACCTTCTAGGTCAGAAAATGCTTTATAGACTTCGATAGTAGTGAATTCAGGGTTATGAGTTCTATCCATACCTTCGTTTCTGAATAAACGACCGATTTCATAAACAGCATCCATACCACCTACGATTAATCTCTTAAGGTTTAATTCTGTTGCGATTCTTAAGTAGAAATCTTTATCTAATGCATTGAAATGAGTGATGAAAGGCTTAGCTGCAGCACCACCAAGAATAGAGTTCATGATTGGTGTTTCTACTTCTGTATAACCTTTATCATCTAAATAATGCTGGATTGAACGAACAATCTTAGGTCTCATGAAGGCTACTTTACGTGCTTCATCATTCATGATTAAGTCAACATATCTTCTTCTGAAACGTTCTTCAGTATCTGTTAAACCATGGAACTTTTCTGGTAAAGGTCTTAATGCCTTAGTAAGGTGTGTATACTTTTCTACTCTTACAGTTAATTCACCAGTATGAGTCATGAATACTTCACCATCAATACCAATAATATCACCTAAATCGCTCTTCTTAACTAATTCATATACATCTTCACCAACAGTATCTTTCTTGATATATAACTGGATTTTTCCATCTCTATCAAGAAGGTTCATGAAGCATACTTTACCTTTTCTTCTCTTTGCAACAATACGACCTGCAATGCTTACAGCTGGTTTGCTTTCTTCTAATTCTTCTGCAGTCTTACCGCTATAGTTCTTTCTAATGTCTGAAGTATAAGCAGTCACATCAAATCTCTGTCCAAATGGATCAATTCCAAGATCTTTAAGTTCCTGCAACTTCTGTCTTCTTACTAATTCCTGATCAGTAAACTTTCTTTCTTCCATATGTGTTCTCCTTCTTTAGAATATAAAAACTCTCATCCGCTAGGGACGAGAGTTAACCGTGGTACCACCCTTATTCATCTACATAAGTAGACCTCATTAAGCCTTAACGCGGCAACACGTTATTTTATCACGTTAGATCCAAAATACAGCTCCCAGTCTTTATTCATATCAACTTCCCCATTCCTTTACACCAGCCAGGAATTCTCTCTGCGTTCCATTGATACTACTCTTCTGTTCATCGCTTTTACTCAAGTATTATAGACAATAAATAAATACGTTGTCAAGGTCAATTTATAAGCCTATTTCAAGTAAATTGTTTATAGACGTTTTTCAAATCCACCAAGGATTTCTGAATCTTCACTAATAGTCACAAATGCCTGTGGATCAATATCATGTACAATCTTTTTAAATGTTTTCATTTCATACTTATTAATCGCACAATAAAGAATATATTGATCATTTTCTGTATAAGCACCCTTACCCATCCAGTAAGTCACACCTCTACCTGTCTTTTCCATAATCACATTCTTCATATCTTTTTCTTTAGTAAAAATCAAAGCAACCACATTAATGTTCTGATAGTGGATACGATCACTAATGAAATATAATACAAAGACAAAGATAATAGAATAAAGTGTTGTCTGCAAGTCAAAGATGAATGCACAACAAGTTAAAATAACAGCATTCACAATAGTTGATAACTTACCTACTGAGAATCCTGGTTTAGTCTTTGATAAGCATACACCAGCAATATCAATACCACCTGTGCTACCACTACCTTTTAGGGCAAGTCCTACACCAACACCACACATAATAGCTCCAAAGATACAGTTAGATAACATATCTGGCATAATCGCATGTGTCTGGTAAGGCAAAACAGATAAGGTAATTGTCTGTACAATAACACTCATAGCAGTTTTGATACAAAATTCTCTGTTTAAGATTCTATATCCCATTACAAATAATGGAACATTAATCATGAAGTTGATGATCCCTACAATATTCATTGATTTAGGGATTGGTAGAAGTCTTCTTACAAATACTTCTACAATCTGTGATGTTCCAATAACACCTCCAAAGTTCAAGCCATTTGGTGTTACAAACAACCAGATTCCTAAAGATAATAAAATACTTCCAGCAATCACTTCGCCGTACTTTTCTAGATTTTCCCTCATAGCGTCCCTCTTTCATATCATACCTTCAAATATTAAAACAAATAAAAGAATGCCTTTCAAGCATTCTTTAGTAAATTCCATATTCAACAAATATATTCGCAATAGACTCTATGATATATAGAACAGGAACCTGTGTTGCTGAACTATAAAAGTCACTATTTTTGGTACTTGGCATATAATACGTAAGAGCTAAATCAGACATCTTCGCTGCTGTTGAAGATGCATTATTTGTGACTACAATAATTTTGATACCATATTTTTTTAAGTCTTTGATACGATCAATGATCTCTCTTGTTTCTCCTGAAACCGTGAAAAAAAGAGCACAGTCATTTTGATCATACATCCCTCTAAAACGGGCACTGAAGTCTCCACTATACATTGTACGTTTTCCCTTGCGATTAAATAAAGAAGCCGCAAATTTTGCGATAGCATCACTTAGGCCAATGCCAGAACAGATAACCTCATGACTATTCACAATTATTTCAGCAGCTTGATGAATAAGTTCATCATATTCTTTATTATCCACACGATTAAAATAATCAAGAATATAGTTTAATGCACGTTTGTTTTGAATAGGTTTATCTTCCTGATCCAGCTTTATTTCAGCTTTCCATTCTAAGAATCCTTCATAACCAAGCTTCTTAGCCACTCTAGTAATCATAGACTGAGACACATGAAGATCTGTAGATAAATCTTTGAGTTTCATATGAATCACTTCATGACGATGAGAAATAATGTAGTTGTAAATATCCAATTCCAAATCACTTAATTGATTCATTTGATCTACCGTAACCATAAGATACCTCCAAAAGATATCTTATCATACTTTATACAAATTTCTTTTTCATTTTCTTATTCTGTTTCTTGTTTTTCTTTTCAATACTCAACAACATATTCTTATAGTCTTCTGACTTAATGTCTACAACAAGTGTATGTGAGACAATATCATGTAATGATTTCTTAGACTTCAAGATAATTACAAGTATTCCAGATAATATAGAAATAACTAATCCTACTTTATTCCAGATAGAGGCAATATTGTATCCAGTTAAGACATTGACTAACTGATGAAACATATTACTGCATGTATAAATACTTCCTTCTACTAAGAAAATCATAATTACTTGTCTAATGATGAGCTGTTTCACATTCACTTCTTGATAATCATCACTCACAATTTTTAGACCTAGTAGTTTCTTACCTAGTGTCTGTCCTTTCCATAAAACAGGTAGGACAACATAATACAACATTGCGATTAGGAGTGTAAGAACTCCAGCTAAGATCTGGTAATACCCCTTAAATATTGATAACTGCTGAGGAATATACACAGCATCCTTATGTAAAGACATATATAACAGAATAAGAGGAAGTGATGATAAGACACTTCCTAAATACCAATCAATACCATAAGCAACTATACGTTTGATATATCCTGTCTTATTAACAGGTTCATTTCTTAATTTATTCCACATCTTATCATCCTCCTTTATTTATTGATGTAAGTGCTGATAAAGAGCACCAATTAAATTTGCATCATTACGATATTCACAGACTACGATTTCTGGTGGTAATGTGCTTGCATAACAAGAATTATAGATTTCATCAAAGTTCTTTTTAATAAGTTCTACAAGTAAAGGCTGTGCACTAATACCTCCACCAATTGCGACTTTTTCACAATCAAAGATCTGATTAATATTGTAAATCTGTACTGCTGTTTCTAAACAGAATTGATTTAAACCTTTTAATACAGCTTCATTTCCACTATTTGCCATTTCAAAGATTTCTTCACCACTATAATGTTCTTCTGTTCCTAATGCTTCCTGAATATGTAATAGTAATCCATTGATTCCATTTCTTGCATACCAAGAAGAATCTCCATCATATGGCTTATGATAATCAGTAATAATATTAGAAAATTCACCTGCACCAAATCTTCTACCACTTAATACCTTATGATCCTTAATTAAAGCACCACCAATTGCTGTACCTAGAATAATGACTGCTCCGTCTTCTATATCTTGAAGACTACCAAAGCCTAGTTCTGCATTAGCGGCACATTTTGCATCATTACCAATTGTGACTCTTACACCACAACGCTCAGAAAGTAATTCTGCCATATTTATATCATGATTATAAGTTAAAGCGCCACCAGTGAAACAATAGCCGATTTCTGGATTAATCATACCTGGCATACTTATCGCAATACCAGACACATCAGAATATGTATGATAAAGAGTTTCAATGCTTTTCACAAATGAATCAAGGCAATCTAAGGGAGTAGGTACTTTACCTCTTTCATATATATTCTTTTCTTCATCCATAATGACATATTTAATGGCACTGCCACCAACATCCAGAACTAAGTATTTTTTCATAGTGTTTCTCCGTTACTTTCTATTACTTTCTTATACCAATCAAAAGAATCCTTTTTGCTTCTTGCAAGTGTTCCATGACCTTCATTATCTTTGTCTACATAAATGAAACCATAACGTTTCTTCATTTCACCTGTTCCAAAGCTGACACAGTCAATACATCCCCAAACAGTATAACCTAAGAGGTCTACACCATCAATATCCACTGCCTTCTTCATTTCTTCGATATGTGCTTTAAGGTAATCAATACGGTACTGATCATGTACTTTACCATCTACCATCTGATCCACTGCACCAAAGCCATTTTCTACAATAAATAGAGGAAGGTTATAGCGGTCATACATCCAGTTTAAGCTATATCTTAAACCTTTCGCATCAATTGGCCATCCCCATTCAGTCTTTGGAATATATGGGTTATCACATAAATCTGTTTCTTCATTATAGTCAAGGTTGACATCTCCATCACCCTTAACTGCGAATGACATATAATAACTGAATCCAATATAATCTACTGTACCCTGAGGAAGAACAGCTAAGTCTTCTTCTGTAATATCTAGATTGAAATTCTTTCTTTCAAAGAAAGATTTCATATAACCTGGATAACGTCCTCTTGCATGAACATCCATATACCAGAAACGTTTATGGTTTGCACCAACAGCCTTCAACATATCCTCCGGATTGCATGAGTAAGGATAAATAGGTGTCATCGCAATCATGCAGCCAATCATCATAGAAGGATCAATAGCATGTCCTTCTTTAATTGCCATCGCACTTGCAACAAGCTCATAATGCGCTGCCTGATAAACAAGACGCTCTCTGTCTTCACCTTCTTCAAATAGAATACCTGAGTTAGTAAATACAGCTACGTCTGCTTCATAGTTCGCCTGGTTGTTGATTTCATTGAAAGTCATCCAGTATTTAACTTTATTGTGGTATCTTTCGAAACATACTTTTGCGAATCTTACAAAGAATGTAATCATCTTTCTGTTTCTCCATCCACCATATTTTTCTACTAAATGATAAGGCATTTCAAAGTGTGATAATGTGATGACTGGCTGAATACCATTATTTAATAGTTCATCAAACATATCATCATAGAACTTTAAACCTTCTTCATTTGGTGTTTCTTCATCTCCCATTGGGAAGATTCTTGCCCAGGAAATAGATGTTCTAAAACATTTAAATCCCATTTCTTTAAATAAAGCGATATCTTCCTTATAGTGGTGATAGAAATCAATCGCTGTATGATTTGGGTAGAACTGATCAGGTTCAATTGCTTTAGTGATCTTTCTACGAGTAGTGGCAGAACCAACTGTCATCATATCTGAGACATTTGGTCCTTTACCACCTTCATTAAAACCACCTTCTACCTGATGTGCAGCAACTGCTCCACCCCATAAGAAGTCTTTACGCATTGTTTTCTCCTGCTTCTTCTGCTTCTTTCTTGATAGCGGCTCTTGTGCTTGCTGCAACGAATGGTAAGTAGATAATTGTACTTACGACTAAGCAAAGAATACCGATAACTAATGCCATAATGCTGTTAGCACCTGATCCTAAGAATGGTGTTAAGAATCCTGGAGTTGTCCAAGCAACTGAATAAGCGACTGGTGGGATGATCTTAATGACACATACACAGAAATAACCAATGAGGTTACATACGATTGGTGCTAAGATGAATGGAATAACATACATTGGGTTCATAACGATTGGTAAACCGAACATGATTGGTTCATTGATGTTGAATAGTCCTGGAACTAATGACATCTTACAAATAGAGAATTCACCCTTATTCTTTCTACCTACGATAAACATTGCAACGATTAAACCAAGTGTTGCACCTGATCCTCCACCATTACCAAATGCATCGTTGATTGAACCCCAGTTTACTGGATAAGGTGCACCCCATGCAGAACCATGAGCTGCAACATAAGCTAAGTTTGCGTTTGCCTGTTCTGTGAAGATAACTGAACGTAATGCACTTAAAGTGTTAGGACCATGGATACCTACGATCCATAATAACTGCTGTACTAATACGAATACGATAATTGTACCCATAGAGCTTCCAAGAGATGTTAATGGAGCCTGGATAGCGTTATAAACAACAACCTGAATACCTTCAGGAGTAATCATTGAGAATAAGTAGTTTAATACACCCATGATGGCAAGTACTAACATCATTGGGATTAATAAGTTAAATGACTGTGCTACTGCAGGAGGTACCATTTCTGGCATCTTGATTCTTAACTTTTCATTTCTACCAAAACGAGTTAATAATTCTGTAGTTAATAGACCTACTAATAATGCAACGAATAATCCCTGTGCACCAAAGTAAGTAGTTGTTAAACCAGTTCCTGCATTCTTACCTGCAAATGCCTGAGATGCAGGATAAAGAATAAAGAAAGATGAAAGAGATGTAATACCACATAATACTTTATCTCCACCCATTTCCTGAGCTAACTGATAAGCCACTAGGAATGCGATGATAATTGATAAGATATTAGTAGTACCATTGATAACTGAACTTAAGACAGCCTGATACTGTGCCAAGTTTGGAATTAAATCACCTAAGTGAAGTAATTTTGCGATGAATCCTGTTGGATCTAATAATACATAGTTAATAAGTAAAACCATTGACCCACCCATTGTAAGTGGGAATGATAAAGTGAACGCATCACGCACGGCTGCCACATGGCGCTGACCATTGATTTTTGCAGCTAATGGTACGAAGTAACGTTCCATAAAGCTTTGAATTGCTTCCATTTTGTTTCTCCTCTTCTTATTTTATTCGGCCGATGTTGAAAACGTTTTCGTTTTCCGCAATTGATTCTATCAGAGGATTACAAATAAAAAAAGGGCTTGAAGCCCTTCTTGAATAGTATGCATTATGTGCAAAATGTTTCACTATTGTAACGTATTGTGACATATGCGTACTGTCATATTAGAAATAATTTCTATAATATTTAATGCCGGTACTTGAGTTGTATGTGAGAAAAGTTCATTTCTTATATCATTAATATAATAGCTGATGCAATAATCACTCATTTTTGCGAGTGTATTATCGTCTGATGCAGTAATTGTGATTAAAGTACTTCCTGCTGCTTTATAAGCATTCGCTTTTCTAATAAGTTCTACAGTATCTCCTGAAATAGACAACATAACAACAACTATATTCGTACCATCCATAGATATCTTTAGATATGGATCTGTTAAGGCAGCACTAAAGAAACCATTAGAGGAAAAACGTCTAGCTGCATATTCCGCAATCTTTGCAGAATCTCCCATACCATCAAAAATAATCATATTCGCATTACCTAGTACATAAGCAACTTCTTTGAATAAATCCTGATAATAGGGTGTATTAAACTTCTTTAAGCAGTCAATTATTTCATCTAACTCATTAACCATATGAAGAGAAACTTCTTTTTCTTCTTTCTTATAAGAATATTTTAGTTCAGGAAAACTATCATATCCCATCTTTTTCACAAAACGCATAATAGAAGCTGTAGATGTAGGAATTTCATCTGCGAGTTCTCTTATACTCATATAAGGGAATTGAATGCTGTGCTTCAATATATAGTTATATATACGCATATCTGTTGTACTAAAGCTTTTAATCTTTTCTTCATCAAACATCTAACAATTACCTCTATATACATTCTTTAAATATTTCTTAGCCACTCCTACCATTTGGTCAATAAGTTCTATAGATGTAGGAGATTCATGATAATGATACTCAGGAAAATAACGTGTGATATGTAACACAATATTCGAATCAATAGACGCTAACCACTTTGCTTCTTCTTCCATATCTTTGAGACTATCATTAATACCAGGTACAATCAAAGAAGTGACTTCCAGATGACTTGATGAAGCTATTTGAATACTCTTCTTTATTGTTTCTAAGTCACCAGAGAGTTTCTTATAGATATCTTCTTTAAACCCTTTTAAATCAATATTCCATGCATCTACTAAAGGAGATAACTCCTTTATATATTTCTCTTCTATCATTCCATTAGAAACAATAACTGTTTTTAATTCATGCTTCTTACATAATACAAATGTATCATAAATAAACTCATAACTGATCAGTGGTTCATTATAAGTAAACGCAATACCGATATTCCCTTCTTTTTTTAAATCTAAGGCGACTTCTACAAGTTTTTCAGGTGTTGTATGCACCTGTATAGAAGAACCTTTATCCTGCGATATGGTGTAGTTCTGACAGAAAGGACATTTCATATTACAGCCATAAGAACCGACAGATAATATCTGTGTTTCAGGATAGAAATGATAGAGAGGTTTCTTTTCAATAGGATCTAAAGACAGTGATGTAATAGCACCATAGTCTTTAAGTACTATGCTTCCTTCTTTATTTATTCTTTGATGACAGAATCCTGTCTGCCCTTCTTTTAATACACAATGATGAGGACATAAATCACATCTAATCATGTCTAATCACCTTGAATCTTTCTATCTTGATCTTCTCTCCTTCATGAATACCTGCTTTATGACAAGCTATCTGAATCTGATCAGTCACTGTATCCACACCTTCTAAATCAGGTAGGAGTAAACCTCTTTTAGAACCATGGGATACTATAATACCATAGATATGAGGATCTAATGTACTGATATCTTCTACTTGTTCTATTTCTCCTAATATATCGACTGAGATAATGAGATTATCAAGTTCTTCTTCTGTAATAGGATCAAAGCGTGGATCTTCACTACATGCACTGATCGCATTATGTACTATTTCTAAGGCAATATTATCCTGTACAGGCATAAAAGTACCAATACAGCCTCTTAAACGCCCTTCTTCATGAATAGATACAAAGACACCAGCACGTCTTTTCATCTCTTTTGTGACTTCTGGAATGATTTCTACTTTTTCTCTTACATAATGTTCTATTGTGGTTCTAGCCAGTCTGACATAGTCATCTTCATGTTCTTTGATCTTCTTGACTTCTTCCTGCATCTTCTTTTTATATTGGTTTCCTATATCACGTGTTAAATCTTCACCACATATTTCGAAACCACATACACCATAACCTACTCCAAATGGTCCTTCATAAGAATAAAAGTTTGGTTTAATCTTTTTTTGATCTAAAGCACCTGCCATGATTTGAAATGATCTGAGTCCACATTCAGCAGCTGCTTCAGTAAAAATGAGATCAAAGGTTAAGAAACGCATAAAATCGCTATTCTTCCAGGCTGTAATAATATCATGATCAAAGAGTGGTCCTTCTTCTTTATAACCATAAGGACCATCCTCTTTTAAACAATGAGACAAATCACCACTCGCAATTAATAAAACATTCTTATCTCCCACTGCTTCTTTAATACATTGTCCAAAGCGATAATGAGTAAGAGGAGATAAACCAGATATTCCAATTCTTACAACTTTATAGTCCTTTAGATACTTATTTAAGAAGTAAAGAGGAATCATTGTACCATGATCTAAATCATCATCTTTTCCTAATGTTCCTGCAAAAATATGATGCTTCTTAGCAGATTGAGTGATCTTCTTTACAAGTTCTGTATCATAATCCACTTCTATTCTTACATTTCCTGCATGAAACTGACTAAAGTCTCCTGATGCATGAATACCAGGAGATATATGAATATAATCACTATAGTCGATTGCATGAGGACTGATCACAATCACTGTTTCTATTGGAAGAGTAGATACATATTTCATAATGGATTCATAAGATTGTATCGTGTTACTAATAGTTTTCTCTTCTCCTTGACCTATTTCAGGAATTATTAATGGAGGATGAGGGACACACATAGAATAAAGTATAGACATAAAATCATCTCCTTTACCCTATTATAAAACAAAAAGAAGATGATTACTCACCTTCTAGTTCTTTCTCAAAATCTTTTAGAATTGTTTCTAATTCTTCTAATGTATTCATCTGTGTTAAATGATTCTTGATTTTTGCAGAACCTCTTAACCCTTTGACATACCAAGGAGCCTGTCCACGCATTTGTCTAATCGCATTCTTTTCACCTTCCGTTTTTACTAAACGATGAGCATGATCTATGCATAACTGAATACGTGCATGATAGTCTGGCTCTTCTTCTAGAATACCCTCTTCTAGATATTTCACCATTCTACGAATCACAAATGGATTACCTAAAGCACCTCTACCAACCATGACAGCATCACAGCCTGTTTCTTCCATCATTCTTTTCGCATCTTCAGGTGTTCTGACATCACCATTCCCAATAACTGGAATACTGACTGCTTCTTTTACTTTTTTAATCCATGACCAATCTGCATGACCTTCATACATCTGTGAACGTGTACGACCATGAATAGCCACTGCACTTGCACCTGCTTTTTCCATTAATTGTGCCATTTCTACACAGTTAATATGCTTCATGTCATAACCAATACGCATCTTAACAGTCACTGGTACATTCACTGCTTCTACGACAGCCTTCACAATATCATATGCAAGTTCTGGATACTGCATTAAATAACTGCCTGCATGAGCCTTTAATACCTTATTTACAGGGCATCCCATATTAATATCAATAATATCACAATCAGAATGTTCCTCTACAAACTTGGCAGCTTTGACCATAGTCTCTACTTCACCACCAAAAATCTGCATACTCATAGGGTGTTCAGCTTCACCTACTGCAAGCATATCAATTGTCTTTTGATTTCCATAACATAACGCTTTATCACTGACCATTTCAGATACTACAAGCCCTGCACCAAACTCTTTTACAAGTCTACGGTAAGCGACATTTGTGATACCTGCCATAGGAGCCATGATAATAGGATGTTTTATTTCTACATTTCCAATTTTCAACATTTTTTAATCACCATCACAAAATATACCATATTCCTGACACAATACAAAGATAAATTATGTTTATACTATGAGTTGTGAAAGGAAGTTCCCTATCCTTTCAATAATATATATATCGTTTTCATTTCCCTTCGAAAAGAAGCAGGTCTTCCCTTCCTGCTTCTTTTTATTTTTTATCATAATCTGATTGTACAAACTATTCATACATTCTAAGATGAATATAAGGGAGGAATGAAGATGAAAAGAAAATACACTTTCTCTATAATCATGTTTATATTATTTGAGATGATTGCGATTACTTTATGGCTCACTAAAGATAATTTATTTTACATGTTGAACTTCAGCTATATAGGCACTTGTCTTGCCTTAGGTACCGCATTATTTACTGCAGGAAAGAGCTATGCAAGACATTTTGTACAATTGGCAGTAGGCAGCTATATGTTATTGTATTTAGGTTTTATCTCTCAAGAAAATATGCAGATTGAAGGATTCTGGTACTATTTGTTTTTGGGTACTTTTGAAGCAGCCACTATTCACTATGCGATTGCGAAGATCTTTGGACCTCTTATATTTGGTCGAGGATGGTGTGGTTATGCCTGCTGGACAGCTATGATCCTTGACTTCTTACCTTATAAAAGACCACAGAAACCAAGAGTTAAAAAACTAGGCATATTACGTTATGTAATGTTTGTAGTATCTCTTGCATTAGTCTCTGGATTATTCTTAATAAAAGTGGCACATCTAGAAAAGATCATGTTCTATTTATTTCTTCTAGGAAATGCCTTTTACTATATTGCGGGTATTGCGCTTGCATATATATTTAAAGATAATCGTGCATTCTGTAAGTATTTATGCCCTATTACCGTATTCCTCAAGCCTATGAGCTATTATTCACTCCTACGTGTACATTGTGATGAGAGTAAATGTATTCATTGTAATAAGTGTTTGAAGGTATGTCCAATGAATGTAGAAGTCAACAATGAATCACGCAACCGTGTCAATGGGACAGAATGTATTCTTTGTTATGAATGTACAAAAGAATGTCCAGTCAAAGCACTCCATTAATGCAGCACATATTTCTCCATAATATATAGATATTTATTATAGATTCATACACTATACTAGTTATTGAAAGGAGGTAGCTGTTATACAACTCTAAAAAGATCAATTATTCAATTCTATTCCCTTCCATGATATATGTTAACTGATCTTTGCATAATACCAAACAGTGTGAAAAAAGCGCCATTACTGGCGCTTTTTAAGTATTTCCTTCAATTCTTCTTCACTGAACTGATAATGTGTATTACAGAACTGACATGTAATCTCACAGCCATGATCTTCATTGATCATATCTTCTAGATCTTTTGTATGAAGAGTCGTTAAGGCTTCTTCCATCTTTTCTTTACTACAATCACATTCAAATGATAAATCCTGTGTATCGAGGATTTCAACATCTTCAAAGATCATCTTTAAGATTTCTTCTGGAGTATGTCCTTCATCTAATAACTGTGATACTGGTGGTGTATTCTTGATCTTATCTTCAATATACGCAATATCTTCTTCAGTTGCTTCTGGTAATAACTGAATAATATAACCACCCGCACTTCTTACAGAATTGTCTTCTTCTACAAGAACACCTACTGCAACAACTGATGGTACCTGTTCTGATAACATGAAGTAATAAGAGAAATCATCACCAATTTCACCAGTCTGTAATGGAGAACTAGATGTAACAGGTTCCTTTAATCCCATATCACGTGTGACCTGAATAGTACCCTGATTACCTACACATAAGCCTACTGCAAGCTTACCTGTATCATTGTATGTATAGTGAACTTCTGGATTAGATACAAATCCTTTGATTTTACCATCAGAATGTGTTGTACAAAGCATTGTACCGATTGGTCCACCACCGTTGATGACTACTGTCATCTTTTCTTTATTCTTATTCATAGCACCCATCATCAAAGTGACTGCCATCATACGTCCAAGTGCAGCACTTGCACAAGGCCATAAGTTATGATTCTGCTGTGCAACATTTGTTAGATTGGTTGTTGTACATGCAAAAACACGACAGTTCTTTGAATTAACGAGTCCACGTACTAAATAATCTTTCATTTATCTTATCTCCCTATCGCAAAATAGCTTACTAGAGGCAGAATCATACTCACTACAATAATGCCTACCAATAATTTTACCATGAATCTACGCTGCATTTTGTAACCTCCTAAATGAAAATAAGCGCAAAGCGCTTATTTCATTTCATCCAGTAAATCATCTTCTGGATCAGCCTTAGGTGGTTCAGGAGTGTTATTGTTGTCATCATTAGAGTCAACATGTTCTTCTGTTCCATCATATGTTTCTGGCATTTTACCAGTGTTATATAAAGACTGAATCTGTTCATGATTCAATGTTTCATATTCAAGCAATGCATTCGCAATAATATCCATTTTATCTTTATTATTGTTGATGATTTCAGTTGCCTGAGAATGTGCTGTTTCGATGATCTTACGTACCTGCTGGTCAATTTCAAATGCGATCTGACCAGAATGTGTATTACTTAATTGTGAATAGTCACGACCTAAGAATACTGCATTATCACCACTGTCATACTTAATTGGACCAAGTTCACTCATACCAAGTTCTGTAACCATCATACGAGCAATACGTGTAGCCTGTTCAATATCGTTATGAGCACCTGATGATACATCACCGAAGAAGATTTCTTCAGCAGTACGACCACCCATATAACCTGTAATAGTTGCGAGTAACTGTTTCTTAGTTGAGAAGTATGTTTCTTCTCTAGGAGTCATCAAGTTGTATCCACCTGCATCACCACGTGGCACAATTGTAACCTTCTGTACCTGGTTGGCATCTTCCAATGTCAAACCAATAATCGCATGTCCTGTTTCATGATAAGCAACAAGCTTTCTTTCATGTTCAGTATATTTTCTAGACTTCTTAGCTGGTCCGCCAATAACTCTATCAATTGCTTCATCAACATCACTTAATGTGATCATCTGATGTCCGCTTCTTACTGCAAGTAATGCAGCTTCATTTAATACGTTTGAAAGTTCTGCACCTGAGAATCCAGGAGTACGCTGAGCAATGTTATCAAAATCAACATCTGGCGCAAAATGTTTATTTCTTGCATGAACCTTCAAAATCTGAGATCTAGCACGCTTATCAGGGTTAGATACTCTGATCTGTCTATCAAAACGTCCTGGACGTAATAATGCAGGGTCAAGTACGTCTGCACGGTTAGTAGCTGCAAGGATAATAACACCTTCGTTACCTTCAAAACCATCCATTTCAACAAGTAACTGGTTTAATGTCTGTTCACGTTCATCGTGTCCACCACCAACACCAGCACCTCTCTGACGACCTACGGCATCAATTTCATCAATAAAGATGATACAAGGGGCATTTTCTTTAGCCTTCTTAAACATATCTCTTACACGGCCAGCACCAACACCAACGAACATTTCTACGAATTCTGAACCAGAAATAGAATAGAATGGGACGTTTGCTTCACCTGCAACAGCACGCGCTAATAATGTTTTACCTGTACCTGGAGGACCTACTAATAGAACACCTCTAGGGATTTTAGCACCCATTTCAGTAAACTTCTTTGGGTTCTTTAAGAATGCAACAAGTTCTGTTAATTCTTCTTTTTCTTCATCAGCACCTGCAACATCTGTAAAACGAGTTTTAGAGTTTCTTTCTAGCTTTGCACGTGAATTACCAAATTCAAAGGCTTTGTTGTTGCCTCCTCCAGCGCCACCAAAACTCTTAAATACCCATACCATACCACCAAGTAATAATAAAGATGGAAAGATTGTTCCAAGAACATTCCAAATCATATTATCACTGTTAGCATCGGTAACCTTCACTTTTACATTCTTGTCTTCAAGAATCTGTACTAATGAATCTAATTCTTTGTCTGTCTTAGGAACGATTGTAGTGAAGCTCACTTTATCGCCCTTAGAGTTCTTCTTGTAGCTACCTTTTACCTTGGCTACATAACTATTAGGTGTAACAGTTACGTTAGTTACTTTTTCATCTTTTAATACTGTCATGAATTGTGAATAAGTCAATTCCTTATTACCGCCATTATTCATTAAGAATGGGAATAATGAGCTTAACAACAATAATACGATGACCCAAGGAAGAATAGCTTTAAATAGTGTTTTGTTATTCTTCTTCATCATAAACTCCTTACTGGTAACATTCTTCTTTTAAGATACCAATATATGGTAGGTTTCTAAATCTCTGATCAAAATCAAGACCATAACCAACCACGAATAATTCTGGCACAGGGAAACCAACATACTTAGCCTGTACAGGATACTTTCTTGCTTCCTGCTTATCAAGCATAGTAACGATTTCGCAAGATGCTGTACCACGATCTTTCAACATATGTGTAACAGTATCTAATGTTTTACCTGTATCAAGGATGTCTTCTACGATAAGTACATCCATACCTTTGACATCGATATCAACATCTTTCTTAATATGAATAGTTCCAGATTCAGTTCCTTTATAACTGCTGACTGACATATAATCAAAATATACATCGCCCTCAATATATTTAGAAAGTTCTGCTAGGAATGGAATAGATCCCTTTAAAAGTCCAATAAGAAGAAGCTTCTTACCTTCATAATCTTTTGAGATCTGTGCGCCTAGTTCTTTACAGCGTTCAGAAATCTGTTCCTGTGTAAATAATATTTCTTTCATGTCCTTATGCATTGAACCGTACCTCCTAGTATAGTCGTTGTTATTTTATCACAAACAAATCTGGATTGATAGACAAATACTCCTTGTTTTTCGCAATTCCAGGGACCAAAAGAATATTTCCACGGCAGTCTAATACGATTGGCCAATAACGTCGTAATGGTGAGGGTATTTTCGCATTAATAAAGAGTCTAGAGACCTTTTTAGTGCCCCCTGCTGTTTCCATACGATCCCCTGGTCTTAAGTTTCGAATGGTCAGTGGAAAGTCTTCATCTTTGACAGGAATACCGTCATTCATTTCTCCATGTGTTCGAAGCTTGAAGTAAGGACAATCGAATTCCTGTCTATTCACTATTCTATACGTATAATCTAATTGTTTTATAGATTTACGAACGTATACATTATTATATTCTTTTATGAACTCCTCATTAACACCTATAGGCATTTGAATATTGGGTTTAGAGGAATGAATCTGATGGATGATCTCATCAATCAAATGATGAGAAATCTTAGAGACTTCAATATGTTTCTTTAATAAGGCATAAAGAACATCAGGAAGAAGTTCTTCTGGTACTAATGTATAATCTAGAGGTTCAGTGAGATATTTTCTTACTTCTTCTTTCTTTTGTATTTTTTTCTTATTATATTCTTCAGCCTTTTTTAAGAGTTCTTCTTTTTGTGATTCTGTATAGTGATTCAAAATCGTATTACGAATACGGTCTCTTGTGAATTCTGTCTGAAAGTTAGTATAGTCATCATGAAATGAGATATGATGATCATGACAATAATCACGCAGGTCCTGCTTAGTCACATGAAGTAATGGTCTAATAATCGTCATACCTAAACGATGAGAAATCTCCTGAATACCGAGATAATCAGGATTAGACTGACGTTCCAAGTGCATATAGATTGTTTCAATGATATCATCCTTCTGATGACCTAAGCATAACGCATCGCATTGTTCCTTCTTATATACTTCTTGATAAAAAGCGTAACGCATATCTCTTGCGACAGTCTGGAAGTTTCCTCTCACATAATCATTTGGTGTAAATTCCTTATAGTAAAAAGGAATATTATGTGTTTTACAGTAATCATGAACAACCTTATAGTCTTCTTCTGTATCATCTCGAAGATTATAATTTACATGAGCGACACATATATGGTATTCATGCATCATATCAAGTAGTGCCATGGAATCAGGACCACCTGATACACCTAAGAGGTATTTCTTATTTTTATCTAACAATGATGTATTCAGCATATTTTCACCTCTATGAAAAAAGTACCGTGATGGTACTTTTTAACTAATATATGATCTAGACATTTTAGAATGATTGAGTTTGTATAAGACATAGATTGTCTGAATAAGACTCAATACTTCAGTGACTAATAATACAATACCTTCAGCCATAGTTAATCCAATCGCTATATCGATAGGATGTACAATAATAAATACACCTAATACGACACAAAATACAGCACATAAGAAGATCCAGAACCAGTTGAATTCAATGACATGCTGCAACTGGAATGAAAGCTGTAAGTTTAATAAGCCTTTGATGACAACCCATAATCCAATAACCATTGCAAGTGCACTAATGAATGCATCCGCATTGAATGCAACAAAAACGCCTGCCAGTAATGCGAGAATACCTTCTAATAAATCATTAGAAAAGATACGCATTTCATGAGTTAATGCAAAGTAAGTCACAAGATGAATCAAACCATCCACAAATAATGCGCCTGAAATGACATAAACAACAATATCCAACATTGTCTTTGGGAAAACAATCAATAATATTGAAGCAACAATCATAATCACTGATGTGATGATAGATGCTTTACTATACTTCTTAATATATTCTTTAATCATAGTTCCACCTCGTATCTGTTATTGTAGCACAAAATATATATTTTGTAAGTTACTGAGGTCAAAAATATATCCTTCATCCCCATAGAAGAAGGATTCATCAAACTTCTTAAAACCTATCTTCTTTAATAGATGTCTTGATTTTTCATTCTGTTTATAAATATAAGCAATACATTTAAAGAAACCATGTTCTTCATGCATATAGCTTAAGAGTCCAAGTACGGCTTCAGTTCCAAAACCATTATTCCAGAAAACATCGTCTAGCGTATAACCAATAGAGAATGTATGAGGTGCCATGATCTCTACATGTAAATCACCAATGAGATGATGGCTTCCTTTGATTGTAATACCAAACTGCATAGACCCCTTTTTATGATCTATCACAGTCTCTTTACACTTCCTGATGAGTTTCACTGCATCTCTTCTTGTATATCTATTCCAAGACTGATACTTAGAAACAGTCTTCTTACTGCGATATTCTACAAGACGATCAATATCATCTTCATCAAGTGTTCTAATTGTGAGACGGTCTGTTTCAAATATTTTCATAGTTATGATAGATGAACAACATTCTATCCTTTCCATTCATATCCTTGATGACTTCAAATGTATCATCAGGGAAACAGAGAGGAACAAGCTGTTTCATTCTTTCTCCTTGATTATATCCAATTTCAAATGCAAGAATCGCCTTCTCCTTTAATACAGAAGGAGCTTCTTTAAATATCTTTTCATAACATGCATAGCCATGGTCATCCGCAAATAAAGCGAGATGTGGTTCATGATCCATCACTCTTGGATCCAATACTTCATCATTATCAATATAAGGAGGATTAGAGACAAGAATATCTACATGAATGTTTTGATCAATAAGAGGTTGTAATAAGTCTCCTTCTAAGAATGTAACAGAAGCTTCATGTTTCTTTGCATTCCTAAATGCTGTATCTATTGCCCCTTTAGAGATGTCTACTGCATATAGATCTGCCTTAGATTCACAAGCTAATGTGACTGCAATAGCGCCTGAGCCTGTACCTATATCTGCCACAACCATTCCTGGTTTTATATAAGATAAAACTTTTTCTACAAGTTCTTCTGTTTCATAACGAGGAATCAAAACACTTGGATTGACATCAAACTCTCTACCATAAAAATATTCTTTTCCAATAATATACTGATAAGGTTCACCCTTTAAATATCTATCCAAATAATCCTTATATTGCATAAGAAGAGCCTCTTCAACAGGCTCTTCCCTTTTCAACAATAGTTGATAATAAGCATCTCCTGTGAGATCTTCATAGAGTCTTTCAGGGATATTTGTATGTGGATCCTTAATCAAATCATGTGCATGTTTAAGTAATTCACCTAATAGCACTTATTCTTCTTCTCCTAGAAGTTTTAATCTCTGGTCTTCGTTAATTAATGCATCAATAATTGGTTCTAGTTTACCTTCCATAATACGATCTAGCTGCTGAATAGTTAAACCAATACGGTGGTCAGTGACACGGTTCTGAGGATAGTTGTATGTTCTGATCTTTTCAGCACGATCACCTGAACCAATCTTATTACGACGTTCGTTTCCTAATTTTTCTTCTTCTTCTCTTAATTTAGCTTCATAAAGTCTTGTACGTAATGACTGCATAGCCTTAGCACGGTTATCATGCTGTGAACGACCATCCTGGCTTGTTGCCACAATTCCTGTTGGAATATGTGTAATACGTACGGCAGAGTCAGTCTTATTGATATGCTGTCCTCCGGCACCAGATGAACGGTAAGTATCAACTCTTAAATCCTTTGGATCAATATCAATATCTACTTCTTCTGCTTCTGGCATAACTAATACTGTTGCAGTTGATGTATGAACACGTCCCTGTGTTTCAGTCTTAGGAACACGCTGTACACGATGTGAACCAGATTCAAACTTCATCTTTGAATATACACCAGTACCCTTGATAATAAATGATACAAGTGAATATCCTCCTGCTTCAGAAGGCTGTGCTTCTTCAATTTCAATCTTCCATCCCTGTGATTCAGCATACTTAGAATACATTCTAAATAAGTCACCTGCGAAGATATTACCTTCATCTCCTCCGGCTGCACCACGGATTTCCATTACTACGTTCTTTTCATCATTTGGATCCTTAGGAATTAATTCAATCTGGATATCATGTTCCATGATTGGCTGTTTCTTTTCTAATTCTTCTAATTCCATCTTAGCCATTTCTTTGATTTCAGGATCATTTTCATTTAATAATTCTTTGGCTTCTTCGATACCATCTAATAAAGCCTTATATTCTGTATATAGGTTATAAGCCTTTTCTAAAGAAGCCTGTTCTTTAGAAGCCTGTGTCATCTTCTGAATATCATTCGCGATAGATGGGTCCATAAGAATCTGTGTTAATTCTTCATATCTTTTTTCTACTGTCTGTAGTCTTTCTAATAGTGTATTCATCTTCTATCCTTTCTTTTAATAATGTTGATTTCATCAAATAAATTGGTTAATTCTTCCAAATCGTACCCATTATAATATATTCAATTATTTTTCGCAATTAATTGAAGACGCTTTCTATTTCTTATATACTTGAATATATATGTTGGAGGTTAGGAAATATGATAAAGGCAGTTATATTTGATATGGATGGTTTGATGATTGACTCTGAAAGAGTGACTTTTGAATGTTATCAGGAAATATTAAAACCAATGAATCTTACAATGGATGAAACATTCTATAAAACATTATTAGGTAAACCTATAAAAGGAATCTATGAAAGATTTTACGATACTTATAGCAAGGACTTTCCTATTGAAAGTGTCATTAAAGATGTACATGCTTTAATGGCAAAACGTTTTGAAACTGAAGGAGTTCCTACTAAGAAAGGTTTATTAGTACTTCTTAATTATTTAAAAGAAAATGGTTATAAGACAATTGTCGCTACTTCTTCTAATCGTGATCGTGTTGATACTATTCTAGCGCAGGCTCATATTACACAATTTTTTGATGATTCTATCTGTGGTGATGAAGTGACTCATGGTAAACCACATCCAGAAGTCTTCTTAAAGTCTTGTGAGAAGCTTGGTGTAAAGACTGATGAAGCATTTGTATTAGAAGATAGTGAAGCAGGTATTCAGGCCGCTTCTTCAGCTGGTATTAAAGTAATCTGTATTCCTGATATGAAATATCCTACAGAAGAATATGCAAATAAGACATATAAAATATTAGATTCTCTTGATGAAGTCATTAATGAATTAAAATCATAACCACTGATAAAATCAGTGGTATGAACCCGCCCTGTAAGGGCATATCG
>NZ_UQGV01000035.1 GCF_900540665.1 uncultured Catenibacterium sp.
TTAAATCCACGTTTTGACAACTAGGAGGTCATTTCATATTATCTATCATGGCGCCTGTATCTTTGTCAACGACTATATAGTTTTTCTATATATTGTCTAACAAATATATTCATGATACTATTTCTATGGAGGTAGCCTTATGCCAAAAAAGAATAATAACTTTTTTAAGTTAGAAATGTTATTTCTTAAGATTCTTTCAATAAGAGATTGTTATGGGTATGAGATCACTCATTCCATTAAAGAACTTACAAATGGTAAGATAGATATCAAAGAAGGAAGTATGTATCCTGTTCTTTATAAGTTTGAAGATCTAGGCTATATATCAAGTGAAAAGAAGCTTGTTGGAAAGAGAATGACAAGAATATATTATCATTTGGAACCATCTGGAAAAGAGTACCTAGAGGGCATATATAAAGAATACAAAGAGATGACAAGTATTATTGATACATTTATGGAGGAAGAGCATGACTTATAATAAAAATGTTAAAAAGTATATTAAACAATGTAAGTATCTATTTGCTTCTTATGGTAAATCTGAAAAAGAATATATAAGAAAACTCATAGATAATATTGATGATGGTTCTCATGATATGACATATGATGAAGTCGTAGAAAGACTTGGTACACCCAAGGAAGTTATTATTAGTTACTATGAGCAGGAAGATATGGACAGCCTGATTGAAAAAGCAAAGGTAAGAAGATTATTAAAGAATTTCTTATCAGTTGCGTTAGTTGTATTAATGGTATTCTTATGCTATAAAGCATATATCTACCAAAAGACTTTTGAAGAGGTAAGAGATTCAAAAGATGGATATTTTGAAGAAACAATAGAAGTCAAAGAAGACTATGAAATCAAATGATCTCACAGTCTTCTTTTTACTTTAAAAGAAATGGGCATCACTTTTAGTGATGCCCACTTTGGTTATGATCTTTCTTCTATATATTTTCTAATATTAGACACATTCACATATTTCGCATAGCTCTTATCATTCGCAACGACAAGAGTAGGCGCCTGCATAACAGAGAATCTCTTTGTGAGGTCTACTTGTTCTTCTGCATCTATTAATTCATAGTCTACATGTTCATCTTCTAATATCTTCTTAATAATACGACAGTTAGGACATGTTTTCATTGTGAATAAATAAAGCTTTTCATTCTGTATAACAGGTTTTACCTGTTCTTCTTTGATTTTCTTCATATGTCTGCCACTTAGTACTGAGTGACCCATATCATATGTTTTACGTTCCTTGAATTCCTGTGCTTTACCTTCATTCCAATTCTTAACTGGTCTATAGTAACCTGTAATACGGCTCCATACTTCTGTTGGTTTACCACATACAGGACATATAGGTTGTTCACCTACAAGATATCCATGATCTTCACAAATAGAATAAGTAGGTGAAATAGTATAATAAGGAAGTTTATAGTTTTCTGCAATCTTTCTTACAAGTGTTGCAGCACCTTTCCAGTCTGGTAGTTTTTCACCTAAGAAGGCATGGAATACAGTCCCTGATGTATAGAGAGTTTGTAATTCATCCTGAATATCTAAGGCAGTAAATAAGTCATCTGTATAACCTACTGGTAAATGAGATGAGTTTGTATAGTAAGGTGTATTACCCTCTTTAGTGGCAGTAATGATATCTGGATATTTCTTCTTATCATGTTTCGCAAGACGATAAGATGTAGATTCTGCAGGTGTTGCTTCTAGGTTATATAAGTCACCATATTCTTCCTGATAGATCACTAATCTTTCACGCATATGGTTTAATACATCCTTCGCAAATTCCTGTGCATCTGTATGTGTTAAGTCTTCTTTAAGCCAGTTCGCATTGAGTGTGGCTTCATTCATACCTACTAAGCCAATAGTAGAGAAATGATTCTTAAATGAACCTAAATAACGTTTAGTATAAGGGTAGAGACCTTCTTCTAATAACTTACTAATCACATCTCTTTTTACCTTTAATGATCTTGCAGCTAGATCCATTAAGTGATCTAATCTTTCATAGAATTCCTGTTCATTATGCGATAAATAAGCAATACGTGGAAGGTTAATAGTAACGACACCTACTGATCCTGTTGATTCACCTGAACCAAAGAATCCTCCACTCTTTCTTCTTAATTCTCTTAAGTCAAGTCTTAATCGACAACACATTGATCTGACATCACTTGGTTCCATATCTGAATTAATATAGTTAGAGAAATAGGGTGTACCAAACTTTGCAGTCATTTCAAATAATAGTTTATTATTTTCTGTTTCAGACCAATCAAAATCTTTTGTGATAGAGTAAGTAGGAATAGGGTACTGGAATCCACGACCATTCGCATCACCTTCAATCATCACTTCAATAAAGGCTTTATTGATCATGTCCATTTCTTTCTGACAATCCTTATAACGGAAGTCCATTTCTTTTCCACCAACTATCGCATTGAGTTCAGCTAAATCATTTGGTACTGTCCAATCTAAAGTAATATTAGAGAAAGGAGCCTGTGTTCCCCAGCGTGAAGGTGTATTGACACCATAAATAAATGATTCAATACATTTCTTAACTTGATCATAAGGAAGATGATCTACCTTTACAAATGGTGCTAAGTAAGTATCAAAAGAAGAGAAAGCCTGAGCACCTGCCCATTCATTCTGCATAATACCTAAGAAGTTCACCATCTGGTTACATAATGATGCAAGATGTTTAGCTGGTTTAGATGTGATCTTACCAGGAATACCTCCTAAACCTTCCTGAATCAATTGTTTTAAAGACCATCCTGCACAATATCCTGTTAACATACTTAAATCATGAATATGAAAATCACCATCTCTATGTGCATCTGCAATCTCTTGATCATATATTTCAGATAACCAATAATTTGCAGTAATCGCACCACTGTTACTTAGAATCAACCCACCAACAGAATAAGTGACAGTAGAATTCTCTTTCACTCTCCAGTCAGTTGCATTCACATAACTATTCACTAGATCCTTATAATCAAGAATCGTAGACTTCATATTTCTTACTTTCTCTCTCTGTTTACGATAAAGAATATAAGACTTCGCCACATCACTATAACCTGCCTGTGATAAGATATCCTCTACACTATCCTGGATATCTTCTACCGCAATCTTATGATCCTTAATTTTCTTTTCAAAATCACTTGTGACCTTTAATGCAAGCATATCAATCACACATGGATGATATTCTTTCTTTAATGAAATAAATGCTTTTTCAATCGCACGGGTTATTTTCTTTAAATCAAATTCTGTAATCTTACCATCTCTTTTAATGACCTGGTACATATTATCATATCCTTTCTTCTATCCCTCTGATTTCACATTCATCAACATATTCTTCTAAAATCTTTTTATAACTCTGGAGTGTTTCTAATGAGCATGCATGTAAACCTTCTTGAATCACATTCTCATTATCTTCAAAGTTTTGAAGATAATAACGCTTAGCACCTTTGATCCATTCTCCAATCAATCTTATATCATTTTCTGTATGAAATTCTTTAATGATTGTAGTTCTGAATTCATAGTCCACATGATTTTCTAATAAATACTGAACTGTTGTTTTAATAGAATCAAGACGATAGCCTTCTAAACCAATTGTCTTATTGTATTTCTTAGGAGCATTCTTGATATCTACTGCCACATAATCAATCAAACCTTCTTCTACAAGTTCTTTTAACTTATTAGGAAAAGAACCATTTGTATCCAATTTAATAGAGTACCCCATATCCTTGATTACTCTTAAGAATTCCACAATACCAGCCTGTAATAAAGGTTCTCCACCTGTAATACATACACCCTCTAATATATTCTTTCTCTTTTCTAAGAATTCAAGGACATCTTCCTGTTCAATCTCCACCATATTTTCTGGCAAGAAAACCAAATCAGAATTATGACAAAAAGGACATTTAAAATTACATCCTCCAGTAAATAGAGTACATGCCATCTTTCCTGGATAATCTAGAAGAGTGAGCTTTTGAAAACCAAAGATACGGAAATGATTCTGATAAGCTGGTTCTTCTATCGCTTTCTTGACCAATAGATGCATTGTCTTTTCTAACTGATCTACTTCTTCTAAAGTTAGATCAGATGTTAGATGTGACCACCAGTCTTTTCTTGCAAGATACATTTCTGCAATCACATCTTTTGCTTTAGGTGTTGTTTTGAGCTTCTTAGAACGTTTATCAAGAGTATTCTCTTCTACACGAATATAACCTGCCTCCTGCAGTTTAGATACACTCTTGGTGATTGTTCCTTTATCCACAGAACCACTTGAAGACAATTCCTTCATAGTAATACCAGGATGTTCATGAATCATCATCAAATTCACAACCTGTCCATAACCTATATCATATTTCTTTAATCTATTATCATAATATTTAATAGCCGCACGATACAGTAATGCATTATCACTCATGAAGTTCTCTTTCTTATCCATCTTTCTCACCTCTTTAGTTGACTATCCAACTATATTAAGTCTAGCACCAAAAGAGTACGTATGCAATTGTTGTGAAAATGTTTGCACATTATCATCTCCTATACTCAGTATAAACCAATTAAAAAAATAATGTATCAAAGTTATATGCGATAAAACCTATATTCAGGAGTTAAAAAAATATTTGGTTATATCTATATGTAACGCTTACATGATATAATTTATTAGTAAGGAGGGAAGGATTTATGTCTCTATCAGATTTTTTAACACACTATATAAATAAGAAAAAAACAAATATAACACAATTTGCACAATATCTAGGAATTGATCGTTCTACCCTGCATAAGATTATTAAAGGCCAAAGACCAGCTACAAATGAAGCATTAGTGAAAAGAATGGCACAATATCTTTGTTTAAGTCAGGAAGAAACAAAACAGTTGTTAGATGCTTATGAGATTGATACAATAGGTGCATTTATTTTCTATCGCCGTAAACATATTCAGACTTTCTTTAAAGAAGCAGATCATGTATTAGATCATCATTATCACATAACAGAACAGGTACAGAATGACCAAGTACTTATAGATGATGTTTATAAAGGAAAAATCAATGTAGAACATATACTCTATACTTTATACTCTTATGAATTAAGAGAAGAAGACCCTCATGTAAGAATCATGGAACAGCCTTATGAGATGTCTATTATATTTGATTCTTTTAATCACCTTTCATCAAACATGTCTATGACTCATTTATTCTATCTAGATAACTCACAGAAACAGACGAAGAATAATGAATTCTATAATTTAAAATGTTTAAATAATCTATTACCTGTCATCTTACGTAATAAGAATTATCATCCGTATTACTACTACAGCAATGTATCTATCATGAATGAACATGATGTATTCTATCCTAATGTGATGATTACAACACGTTATGTGTTTACTTATACAAATGATCATAATCAGGGAATACTTTATAAACTTCCACAGATTGTGAATGCCTATAAAGAGAAATTTGATGCTTATTTAAAAGAAACAGAATGCTTTATGACACGTGATTCATGGACAAACTATCTTGCAGACACGCAGACATTCTTTGATACTCATGTTATTACGCAGGAGATCATGACAACACCATGTCCTACTTATGTATTTGAAGAGAGTGATTTATCCATTATGCGTAAGGCATTAAAAGACTTCTTTCCTAATAAAGAGGAGTTTATTAAAGACTTCCAAAAATTTGGATATTATTGGAATGAGATATTCTATCCTCAACATTCTGATATATTCCATATTATCTATACACTACAGGGATTACGCTATACAGCCAAGACTGGGTATCTCCATGATATTCCCCCAGAACTCTTCAATCCTCTTTCTTTAAAAGACAGATTACTATTAATCACAAAATGGAAAGAATTCTGTAAGAAGAATACTCATGTCATGATGGCAGATATGCCTTATCTTTCGGAAACGTCTACGACATACTTTCAATTAAGTGATCAATCATTCTATATAATTGCATCCGATTCAACCGGTACACTTGCTAATATCTCTATTAAAGAAATCACCCTTGTAGAAGCATTTAAAGACTTTATTGACAATGTAGTTATAAAGAATGCCTATAGTAAAGATGATGAAATGAAACTCATTGATGAATGTATAGAAATGATCAAAAAGGAGATGTAATCGTATGTATGTATCTCAATTATTATCTGAATATATCAAGAATAAGAAAACGAATGTGAAAAGATGTGCTGAATATCTCCAGATGGACCGTTCTACTCTTTATAAGATTATTAGAGGAGAACGTAAAGCACCAAGTCGTGATTTTATTCTAAAGATGAGTCAATATCTTTATCTTACTAATGATGAAAAGAAAGAATTATTAAATGCGTTTGAAATAGATAGAATAGGAGAGTTCCGTTATTATTGTCGTCAGCATGTAAGTTCATTTCTAAAGGAAGCTACATTATTTGATAATCGTTCTTTTGCGATCAATGATACCTTAAACCCTATCTTAAAGACAGGACACTATACTAATAAATATGATGTAGAACATCTCTTATATGAACTATCTCTCTTAGAAAGCAAAGAAAAAGACCCTCATATAAGGATCTTGGGTCAGCCTACTCATACACTCTATTTATTAAGAATAGTCTCTTCTCATATACCTATTACTCATTTATTCTGTTTAAATAATACAAATGAAATAACAAAAGATACCAAGTTCTATAACTTAAGTGTTCTTACAAACATTATGCCTTTAATCTTTAATAATGATCACTATAGTCCATATTATTACTATAATGAAATCAATGCGATCAATAACCATCTTTGTTTCTTTCCTAATATGATTCTTACTACTGGATATCTTCTCATTTATACAGCAGATCATTCAAGTGGTATTCTTTATGAAAAAGGAGAAACATATGATGCGTATGAAATACTGTTTAATCAATATTTAAAGGAAACAAAGTGTTTAATCACTAATAAGGATAATAAAAGTGATATGATAGAAGATTTCAATTGTATTTTCTATGCACCTTCTATTGGTGCAGTCTATCAAGAGGACGATCCATTTCCAGTTTCTTTAAAAGACAATGACCTTATTAAATCCTTTAAGAAACATTCAATGTATTTAAAAAAGTTTTTAAAACGTAATCTTGATCATCTATCTGCACTCTATACACTTCAAGGATTACGCCATTTTGTGGATACAGGCTATACAATCGATTTTCCACAACCACTCTATCACCCCCTGACAATTGATGAGAGAATAAAAATCTTACGTAGATTGAAAAACTTCATGAATACCTATTCTGTACAGCTTGTAGATGTTCCCGAATATGATAATATGTCTTTCTTGGTTATAGTCATGAATATGAATACACTCTATTTCCAGATGGTAGCAGCCAGTGGTACCTTCAAAACAATTCAACTTCATGAAGCCAGTCTTGTCATGGCATTTAATGACTATTATCAATATATATTAGAAGAAAAATGTTTCAGTAAAGAAGAAGCATTTCAAATCATTGATAGCTATATTACACAATTAGAGAATTTAAAAGAGTGAACCAGTTTAAAGTTCACTCTTTTATGTTAGCTGATTTTTGTACCTGCTGGTAAATCTGTTTCTAATACTTTAATAGATTTTTTAGTGCCACCTGCAAGGATCATACCCTGAGATTCTACACCTCTTAATTTAGCTGGTTTTAAGTTCTTCACTACAATAACTTTCTTACCAGGCATATCTTCTGGTGAATAGCTATCTGCGATACCTGAAACAATCTGTCTTACTTCTCCACCAATATCAATCTGTGATACAAGAAGACGATCTGCTTTAGGATGCTTTTCACATTTCTTTACTTCACCAACAACTAATTCTACCTTAGCGAAATCATCAATAGTAATTTCTGGAGTTTCATCTTTCTTTTCTGGAACAACTGGCTTAGCAGGAGTTAACTTTTCAACCTGTTTAGCTACTTCCTTAGGATCTAATCTAGCAAATAATACTTCTGGATGATCAGTGACTTTAGTACCTGATTTATATGAACCGAAAGTATCTAGCTTCATCATATCTCTTTCATCTGTATTGATCATATCTAAGATCTTCTTAGAAGTACCAGGAATAAATGGTTCTAATGCGATAGCTGAGAATCTGATTGCTTCAATAAGGTTATAAAGTACTGTTGCAAGACGATTTTTCTTAGTTTCATCCTTTGCGAGAGCCCAAGGCATAGTATCATCAATATACTTATTAGTACGTCTTAATAATACATAGATTTCATCCAATGCCTTTGCAAGTTTGAATTCATTTTCTAACTTAATAGTCTTTCCTGGCATTGCGAGGGCGATTGATTTTAATTCATCATCCACTGGTTCACATACATTTGTATTAGTGACAACACCATCAAAGTATTTATTACACATAGCGATTGTTCTGTTTACTAAGTTACCTAAGATATTAGCTAAATCACTGTTGATACGTTCTACTAATAAATCCCAAGTAATTGAACCATCGTTATCATATGGGATTTCATGTAATAAGTAGTATCTGACAGCATCTACACCAAATAGATCTACTAAATCATCTGCATAGATCACGTTTCCTAAATGTTTAGACATCTTAGAATCACCCATTAATAACCAAGGATGACCGAATACCTGTTTTGGTAAAGGTAAATCTAATGCCATTAAGATGATTGGCCAATAAATAGTATGGAATCTTACGATATCCTTACCAATAACATGTACATCTGCAGGCCAGTATCTGTTGAATAATTCATCGCTATTACCATCTAAATCATAGCCTAATCCAGTAATATAGTTTACTAATGCATCAATCCATACATAAACAACATGCTTTGGATCGAAGTCTACAGGAATTGACCAAGTAAATGAAGTTCTTGATACACATAAATCCTGTAAACCTGGTTTTAAGAAGTTATTCACCATTTCATTCTTTCTTGATTCAGGCTGAATGAATTCTGGATGATCATTGTAATACTGCATTAAACGATCCTGATATTTAGATAATTTAAAGAAGTATGCTTCTTCTTTAGCATCATGAACTTCTCCTCCACAGTCAGGACATTTTCCATCTACTAACTGTGATTCTGTAAAGAATGATTCACATGCAGTACAGTATTTACCTTCATAATGACCTAAATAAATATCACCTTTATCATGAAGTTTCTTGAAGATCTTCTGGACCTGTTTTACATGGTATTCATCAGTTGTACGAATGAACTTATCATAAGTTACATCCATCATATCCCAGATACGCTTTACTTCTGCAGCAACCTTATCTACATATTCCTTTGATTCAATTCCAGCTTCTTTAGCCTTTAATTCGATTTTCTGTCCGTGTTCATCTGTACCAGTCTGAAAACGTACATTATAGCCCTGCTGTCTCTTAGCACGGCAGATTGCATCACTTAATACGATTTCATAAGTATTACCAATATGAGGTTTACCTGAAGTATAAGTAATTGCGGTTGTTAAATAAAAATCTTTTGGATCTTTCATATTATCTGCTCCCTCCTGAAAATAAAAAAACGTCCTTAATAAAGGACGAAATTATCGCGGTACCACCTTTTTTACACTTACGTGTCACTCAATCTCTTAACGCGAGTTACGGTTATCCCTATTAGAGATAACAGCTCCCAGACCATCTTTCTAAAGCTTCACACTTATTTACACCAGCCATAAGTTCTCTATGCATTCACTCTAGTCTCTTCTGTTCATTGCTTTTACTTTAAAACTTTAACAAATTTCTACAACCTTGTCAATGATAGGGTTGTAAGTCCTCACATTATAAGAGGTAGGAGTGAATAATTCACAGAAAGGTTCACTTTCAAAAGTTGAATATTTTTAAAGTATTGAAAGTGAACCATTAAAGCATTTACTCTTCTAATAACCATTCAGCAATATCATAAATCACAATACCTTCATAGCTATACTTTGGATGTCTCGTTCTTGCAATAATCATTTTAGGATATGCATCTCTAATTTGTAGTAAAGGAGAATATTCTCTCTCAAAAGTTTCCTGTGCTGAAATATTATCACTCACCTGAATATAGATTTTTTCACTACCTCTTTGTGCTACAAAATCTATCTCTTTCTGATATAGTTTTCCAACGTAGACATCATAACCTCGACGCAATAGTTCAATACAAACCATATTCTCATACACTCTGCCATAATTCATATTTCTGCTGCCTAAAATAGCATAGCGAATACCTGTATCACACAAATAGAACTTCTCAGAACTTTCTAAATATTTCTTACCACGAATATCATATCTCTTAATATCATAGAAAATAAAAGTATTACATAAGTATTTAATGTATTTACGTACTGTCACATGAGTTGTAGATACATTATTCGCAGTTAAAAGCTGACTCACCTTATTTGGAGAAGTTAAATTGCTGATATTATCCATCAAAAATTCACTTAGTCTTTGTAATACAGTTGTATCAGGTAAAGCATACTTTTGAACTAGATCTCTTGTCACAATAGTTTCATAGACTTCCTTAATATAAGTAACCCTATCCCTATCATTTGGATATAAATAGGAGCCTGCCAAACCACCTTTAAAAGAGTATTCATCAAAAAGCTTGTCCTTATCACTCACATCACTATAATATTCACAATATTCTTGAAAGCTGAAAGGAAATACATGTATTTCAATATATCGTCCTGTAAAGAGAGTTGCTAGATCAGCACTCAACAAGAAAGCATTAGAACCAGTTACATAGATATCATACTTTCCTTTAGAATAGAGACTATTAATAGCTAACTCAAACTTCGGGCACATCTGAACTTCATCTACAAAGAGATAATTCATTTTACCTGCTACATAATGTTGTTCTACATAAGAATGGAGTGCATGATATTCCTTGATTTCTTCAAACTTCAAATCCATAAAATCAATAAAAATTATATTGATATTATCGTAATTTGTTTTTAGGTATTCAATGTATGCCTGCATTAGTTTAGATTTCCCAGAACGACGAATACCAGTAATGATTTTGATATCCGGTGTATCCTTTAGTTCAATGATCCTGTTGAGATAATTCTTTCTTACAATTGTTTTCATATACTCACCCACTTTCAAAAGTTTAAAATTTTTATAGTTTTGAAACTGAACCTCTACATTCATTATACTGTTCTAAGACAATATGAACAAGATGCCTCTTTCAAAAATGAAATTATTTTAATTTTTTGAAAGTAATTAATTCAAACAAAAGTCCTTCCACATGATAAGGTTATCTGACAACTTATTTACACACAAATTTCTTATCTTATTCACATTCAATTCACTTATCATATCTAGTATGTTTTTTGAATTATGTGAATTATATTCGTCTGTTGTATTAGAATGTGAAAGGTACTAGAATACTAAAGAAGGAAGTGATAGATATGGATTTAGAAAAGATTTTTAATGACCAAAAAACGTATTATGACACATTAATGACTAGAGATGTAAGTTTAAGAATAGATGCAATAAAACGTGTTAAGCTATGGATTAAAGACCATATGGACTTAATAGAAGATGCTTTAGAGAAAGATTTAGGTAAATCTAGAGGAGAATCCTATATGACAGAAATAGGACTCACTCTTGAAGCCTGTACATATACATTAAAGAATATTAAGAAATGGGTAAAGAAGGAAAAGGTAAAGACACCTCTTCATCAGTTCTTTTCTCGCTCTTATACGATTTATGAACCTTATGGTGTAACACTTATTATTTCACCTTGGAACTATCCATTCCTACTTGCGATAGAACCACTTATTGGTACTATTGCAGCAGGTAACTGTGCAATAGTGAAACCAAGTGAACAGACACCACATACTTCCGCTATTGTAGCGCAGCTCATTGATACATGTTTTGATAAAGGACATGCCTATTGTGCTGAGGGTGGTTTAGAGGTTTCTAAGGAACTTGTTGATTTACCTTTTGATTATATTTTCTTTACTGGTGGTAAGAAAGCAGGTAGAGAAATCTATATGAAGGCGGCAGAAACATTAACACCTGTCACATTAGAATTAGGTGGTAAGTCTCCTGTTATATTAACTGATATGATTCCTATGGAGATTGCAGCGAAACGTATTATATTCGGTAAGTTTTTGAATGCTGGTCAGACTTGTATTGCGCCTGATTATATATTAATCAAAGATACTATGAAAGCAGCCTTTATTGATTATGCTGCAGAATATATTAAGAAGTTCTTTGGTGAACATCCATTAGAGAGTGAAGACTTATGTAAGATCATCAATAAAGAACAATTTAATCGTTTAAAGAAGTTATTAGAGAATCAGGATATTCTTATTGGTGGAGAAGTGGATGAAGAACATTTAAAGATTGCACCTACTATTGTGAATGATGTAGATTTTGATAATCCTTTAATGGAAGAAGAAATCTTTGGACCTATTCTTCCACTTGTAGAATACAATAGAATTGAAGAAGCGATTCAGTATATTAATAGTCATGATAAGCCTCTTGCTCTTTATTTATTCTCTAATGATTCATATCATGCCAATAAAATTCTAGATTTATGTAGTTTTGGTGACGCTTGTATTAATGATACAGTCAGTCATTTTGCAACTAATACATTGCCTTTTGGTGGTGTAGGCGCAAGTGGTATTGGTTATTATCATGGTAAGTTCACTTTTGAGACATTCTCTCATCGTCGTTCTGTATTACATAAGAGCACACGTATCGATTTACCATTTAGATATTATCCACTTACTGATGATAAGATGAAGTGGATCAAACGTTTCTTAAAGTAATACTTACGAACACTTAATGTGAGTGTGATTTCTTCTTAACCCTTTCTTTACTATACTGAGTGTAGTAAAAGAAAGGGTGATGGATATGAAGTACAATTTATACTGGTTAGGTTCAAAATTAGTTGCTGTTATGATTATGGGAACTATACTTCTATCCGCCACTCATTGATTGTAAGCTAGAGATTAATTTCTCTAGTTTTTTTACTTAATCTTCATTTATTCTTATATCTGTAATGATATTTGTATTTCTCTTCTTATTCTATACTGAATATAGAAAAGGAGAGACACAATGAAATACGAAATCGTCTGGGCAATTTCTAAGATTGTTTGTGTAATGATCTTATTTGCAATCACCATGTATGCTGGTTATTCAGTTCGTTAATCAGCATTTTTATCTTATTTCATGTATAATAGTAGATGAGGTGAGTAAAATGGGTGAATATGATAAGTATTTTAATAAGGATCTCCACAAAGATCTCAACAAGAATTCCCATATTAAACATGTTATTGCAGTTACAAGTGGTAAGGGTGGTGTAGGTAAGAGTTTAATGACATCATTACTTGCCGTCATGATGAACCGTATTGGTTATAATGTCGGTATTCTAGATGCGGATATTACAGGACCTTCTATTCCCCAGGCTTTTGGTCTGACTGAAAAGCTTTATGGATGTGATAAAGGTATTATCCCAGCTGAAACACGTACAGGTATTAAGATTGTTTCTTTAAACTTGATGCTGGATAATCCTACTGATCCTGTTGTATGGAGAGGAAGCTTAATATCTAATACAGTAACTCAGTTCTGGACTGATGTATATTGGGGTGAATTAGATTATTTATTTGTAGATATGCCTCCAGGAACAGGAGATGTTCCTTTAACAGTCTTCCAATCTCTTCCTGTAGATGGTATTATTACGGTGTCTTCACCACAGGAACTTGTCAGCATGGTTGTAGAAAAATCAGTGAATATGGCACAGATGATGAATATTCCTATTCTAGGTCTTGTTGAGAACATGAGTTATTATATCTGTCCTGATTGTGGACATAAACATTATTTGTTTGGTGAAAGTCATATAGATGAAATTGCGAAGAAGTTTAATATTTCTACTGTATGTCGTCTTCCAATAGATCCTGCAATTACTAAAGTAGTAGATGCAGGTCTTATTGAAACAATTACACAGATGGAACTTATGCCTATAGTGAATGAATTAATGAAGGAGGAGTAGAAAATGATTCAGCACGTTGTTGTATGGAAATTTAAAGAAGGTACAGAAGATCTACAGAATCAGTTTGTAGATGGATTAAAAGGACTTGTAGGACAGATTGATGGTATCCGTTCTTTACATGTTGGGAGAAATGTGAACCCTAATGAAACATATGATGTTTCATTAGTTATGGAATTTGATAATATGGAAGATCTTGCTAGCTATGCAAATGATCCTAGACATTTAGCTGTCGCAAAGATTGCGAAAGAAAATGCGGAAGTAAGAGCTTGTGTAGACTTTAATATCTAGGTAATTTAAAATAACTGGGGGTTTCCTATATTTTAATTATCACGTAGTAAGGGGTTTAAAAATTGCCCATAAAAAGTTTATAGCCTAAAAGTAATGCCAGTCACACCCCTGGCATTTTTAAAGTTTGAGTTAATCCCAAGTCTATTTAGTTACTCGAACTTTTTTATTGCTTTGAATAATAGTGTTGTCTAACTCAACCATAATAATTATAATGATACTGCTTACAAGGGGAAATAAACTATTATTTATGGAAGGGAATTAATAATGGAAAACAAAAGAAATACAGGTATAGAACTATTGAAAATAGTTTCTATGCTTATGGTTGTGACACTACATGTCTTACTATTTGGAATGAATTATTACGAAGCACATATATTAACACCTAAGGGATTTATTACTAATATGATTGAGGCAATATGTTATTGTGCTGTCAATATTTATGCAATTATCACTGGTTACTTAATGGTTAATAAGAATCCAAAGGTCTATCGTATTGTTGATTTATGGATACAGGTTGTTTTCTACCTGATCATAAGCACTATGTTAATTAAAATATATTATCCACAGGATTTTACTAAGAGATTATTATTTGGGACGTTCTTTCCCATCATTACGAATCAATTCTGGTATTTTACTGCTTATTTTATCATGTTCTGGTGTATACCTCTCTATAACTGGATCATCAATCATCTGACAATAGAACAGTTTAGGAGAATGATAATGACGACTTTTTCCATCTTTTGTATTATAGGATGGTTTGCATCAATTTATGGAGAACAGGTTTTTGGTCTTAATAATGGTTATTCTTTCTTATGGATCACAGTCCTATATTTTACAGGTGCAGGAATTAAACTATATGGTAAAGAGCTATTCTATATAAAGAAGGATATTTCAAGAAATAAAGTATTACTTATTGGATTGTTGTCAGGTTTATCTACTTTTATCGCAAAAATATTACTTGTAAAAATGACAACATTCTTATTTGGTCATGAGATTTATGTAGATATCTTCTATTTATATGTTTCGCCAACTGTACTTATAGAATCAATATGTTTTGTATTCTATTTCTCAAAGTTAAATATAAGAAGCAACACACTTATTTCAAAAATAAGTGGTGCAACATTTGGAGTCTATATTATTCATCTCACACCATTCTTTTTAAACTACTGCTGGAAGTATTTAACACCTTATAAAAACACGCCACTCGTATCTTATTTGCTCATTATTTTAGTTTCTGTTATATTGTTATTTACTCTATGTACAGTTGTTGAAATAATCAGAATATATGTGTTTGACAAATTAGGATTCTACAAAATCACCAAGAAAATATATGATAAATACCAAAAAATCATCATAACTTTTGATTGAAATAGTAATGATTTTTATCTAATATAACTCAGGAATTATCCTGAGTTTTTTAATTACATAACTATTACACAATTTTCGTTATATAATATAATTATCATGTTTAACGGAGGATTATATTATGAATACAGCTTTAGTAATTATGGCTGCTGGAATTGGTTCACGTTTTGGTGGAGGAATCAAGCAGTTAGAACCAGTTGGACCTAATGGTGAAATCATTATGGATTATTCTATCCATGATGCCATTGCAGCAGGTTTCAACAAAATTATCTTTATTATCCGTAAGGATATTGAAGCAGACTTCAAAGAAGTCATTGGTGATCGTATTGAAAAAGTCGCAAAGAAGTATGATGTAGAGATTGCTTATGCATTCCAGGATTTAAAGGCATTACCAGAAGGGATTGAATGTCCTGAAGGACGTACTAAGCCTTGGGGTACTGGACAGGCTGTTCTTGCATGCGATGGTTTGATTCATGAACCATTCGCAGTTATTAATGCTGATGATTATTATGGCAAGGAAGCATTTGTACAAATTCATGATTTCTTACTAGACTACACACCTGAACATCCAGAAAAATTAGCTATGGCAGGATTTATCTTAAAGAACACTTTAAGTGATAATGGTGGTGTCACTAGAGGTATCTGTGCTGTTAATGATGAAGGATACTTAACAGATGTAGAAGAAACTAAGAATATTGAAAAGACATCTACTGGTGCACGTGTAGGAGATAGAGAAATTGATCCTAACGTGAATGTATCTATGAACTTCTGGGGATTAACTCCTGAATTCGTAAATACTTTAAAAGAAGGTTTTGTAGAATTCTTTGAAAATATCAAGGATCCTTTAAAAGATGAATATTTATTACCTATCTATATTGGTGAACTATTAAGAGATAATAAATTAAGTGTTAAAGTATTAGAAGTACAGGATTCATGGTTTGGTGTAACATATAAAGAAGATGCACCTGTTGTAAAAGCATCATTTAAAGAATTAATTGACAACAACATATATTCTCCTGATTTATTCAGCGATATTAAATAAGACTCCACATTTGGAGTCTTTTCTTATACCTTCTTGAAATGTATTGTGATATGAGAGCCATAGGCACGTTCAATCAATTCATCCTCCCCTATGACCTTAACGAGATTCTTAATCTGATTCCTTAAGTCTGATTTATGAATATAGAATATGGTAGTATGGGCATGACGAGCAAGGATAAGCTGTCTCAATATATCTTTATCAGTGACATCTAGAGAATGACCAAAGATATAGATATTGAGGCGTTCTTCCTGGGATTGTTTAAGCCATGTGAGATAACGACATCCTGTCCTTTTAAATATACGCTGGTAGAATTTCTTGAATTCAATATATTCGTTATCCTGATCTTTTCGATCTCCTGTTAAATATTCATCTATTCCTAAGACAAGATCACATGTTTCTATATCATGTTCAAGATTTGCTTTACCATGAATATAATCATATTCCACTTCTGAGTTACCATAGAGACGTTCAAACGTATTTGTATAATTAAAGCTTAATACTTTATCTATATTCAATACTTGTAGTTTCTCTACATATTTTGGAGTATCTAAATGATTCACAAATGCATCCAGATATATTTCAAGACATCTAGTAAGACGTAAGAGATCGTAAATGAGGATATCTCTTAATTCTTTTATAGGTTTCATAGAAATAAAAGAACAACGATCTCCCCAGAAATCAAGAAGAGATGTACCTAAATATTCATTCACTCTTGCAACCTTCTTTCCTGACTTAAACTGGGTATCACATTCTAATCTAATCACATCAAGTTTTTGAATCACTTCAGACATCTCTTTTTCGAAATCTTTCCAGCCCTCTCCTATTGTTTCTTTTTCAAGATGAATGAGCCAAAGATTATCTTTAATAAGAGACTCTAATTCATTGGATAACTCAGGAGAAATATTGAGAATAAAGTCCACCATACGTGTATCACAATCAAGATGTGATATATCATTCTTTTCTAATGACATACGAAACATAGTAGTAAAATCTATAAAATCTTTATAGGTTGTTGGCAAACCATGTAGTAAATCAAAGCCATTCCCTAATACAAGAAGATTCATAATTATTCCTCCTTCAATACTTCACTCGAAAGTATTTTTACTGTCTTGAAATCATTTTTAATTCCCATCGTATATAATAACGGCGTTTCTTCTTTATCCATCGTATATATTTCCTGTATATAAGGTTTTGACATGAAGTTATCTAATATTGTTTTAATTTCTTCAATATATTTATGATTAATTATACTTTCATCAAACGTAGCTGCTATAAAGTTATTTTTATAGTTAATAGAAATAGATAGGAGGAAATCATATGCTACTGTCACAAAATCATTCGGTACTGAAAAGAAACTGATTCTTTCCAATTTATTATTTGATAGATAGTTATGTAATACTTTTCCTCTCTTATATTTCTTTAACTGACCGGTATTCTTATGTGCAATACTTACACCATAATAATTAATCTTCAAACCACATAAAGCATAGATATTTTCTATTGTATCAATAAATACATCATCTACAAACTTATGTATAGTTCCTCTATTGGTAATCGATATTGTTTCCATCATGCTCACCTCTATCACTATTATAAAACAAAAAAATCCGCATATGCGGATTTCATTACTTATTTGCTTCAATTAAGTCCATAGCCTGTTTTAGTACTGCAGCGCCATCCATACGACCATATGAACGCATATCAATTAACTGTGCAGGAGTTGGTGCGACTTCCTTTTTTACAGTTGCTTCAAGATATCTTACCTGTGGGCCAAGTAATACAACATCTGCTTTAGCGCCATTTGCTTTTGCTTCATTAGCACCAACTGCCCAGATATTTGCTTCAATACCCTGTTTTTCTGCTTCTTTCTTCATTTTTTCAACAAGTAAGCTTGTAGACATACCTGCAGCACAACACAACATAATATTTACCATACCAATTATCCTCCTAATTCACCTAGTAATCATTATAATACTGCAACCGTTGCCTTTAAAGTGTTTTTTATTCACCAAAATCATTTTTTATAATTACTGAAAATGCTTCACTATCCCCTGCTTATAGTCACTCAAGATCATTTATGATAAACTAATGTATGAATGGAGTTGATACAATGATTATAGATAAAGTAAACGATTATTTAAATAGTCATTCTTCAAGTACAACTTTGCTTGAATTATGCTTTTATATTAAAAAGAATATCCATAGAATTCCAAATCTAAGCATTGATGACATTTCAAAAGAATCTTTAATTTCTAAAGGTCAAATATCAAAATGCATAAGAAAATTAGATTATGAAAACTATGAAGATTTTAAAAATGCGTGTATTCAATATTTAGATTTAATCTCAAAAAGAAAAAAATTCTTAAACCCTCATCAAAGTTTTGAAACAAATGTGATGCATTTTACTAAAGATTTCATTCAAAATATCCAATATATGATCAATCATATTAATTTGAAGTCAATTCAAAAACTTGTACAAGATATCAAGCAGGCAAATAAAGTATATTTATATGCACACGGTGATGTCAGATCTGTTTGTTATAATATCCAAAGAGAACTTCAAATATATGATATTCAAACAATTATCTGTGATGCTGATTTTAACAAGAATTATCATTTTCTAGATAATGATATCTTAATTGTACTAAGTACAAATGGGCATTCTTTCCATTATAATAAGCGTGTCATTAAACGCATAAAAGAATCTCATGTTGATCAATGGCTTATTACATGTAATGAAAGTATTACATTATGTCAAAAACAAATAATCGTTCCTCTGCTCGATGAAAAATACAGTGAATATATCATTAAGTACATGATAGATATTCTATTGCTAGAATTACAAAACTAGTTTCCAATATGGAAACTTTTTTGCTTTCTTCAATCTCATCCTCTATTCTATAGACAGGAAGCCAAACAATATGGAGATAGTTATAATTGTTTGTGTCAAAATAAATAGAGGAGGAACTTAATATGGGATTTAAAGAAGGATTCTTGTGGGGAGGTGCCACTGCTGCGAATCAGGTTGAAGGTGGCATATTTGAAGATGGTCGTGGTTTAGCCAATGTAGATTTAATGCCCCATGGATCAGATCGTTATACGATTGGGACTGGGGAAAAGTGGATAGATCGAATCGATGATCATTATTTTCCAAGTCATCAAGCCGTTGATTTTTACCATCACTATAAGGAAGATATTGCTTTAATGGGAGAAATGGGTTTTAAAACTTTTAGGTTATCTATCGCCTGGACAAGAATTTTCCCTCTTGGTGATGAGTTGGAACCTAACGAAAAAGGATTATTATTTTATGAAAATATTTTTAAAGAATGTAAAAAATATGGGATTGAACCATTAGTCACAATTAATCATTTTGATTGCCCAATGCATTTAATTCATAAATTTGGTGGCTGGCGTAATAGAGAAATGATTGATTGTTTTGTTAAATTAGCCAAAGTATTATTTGAAAGATATAATGGTTTAGTTAAATACTGGCTCACTTTTAATGAAATCAATATGATTCTTCATTTCCCATTTGTAGCAGCAGGATTAAGATTTAAAGAAGGTGAAAATAAAACCCAAGCCATGATTACCTGCGCACATCATGAATTAGTTGCAAGTGCTCTAGTTACAAAATTAGCTCATGAGATAAATCCTGAAAATATGATAGGTTGTATGCTTGCTGCGGGTTCTTATTACCCTGAAACATGTAATCCTGAAGATTATTGGAAATCAATTTGCGATGATAGAGAAAGTTATATGTTTATTGATGTGCAGTCACGAGGCTATTACCCAAACTATGCCTTAAAATGGATTGAAAAAAGAAATGCAGAAATACCATTTGCAGAGAATGATGTAAATATTTTAAAGGAGAATACAGTAGATTTTATTAGCTTCTCATATTACTCATCTCGTGTTTCTAGTGCTAATCCTGACAAGGGAAAACAAACAGAAAGCAATATTTTTGCTTCAGTTGTTAATCCATATTTAGATACAAGTGATTGGGGATGGCAAATTGATCCCTTAGGATTAAGAATTACTATGAACGAAATTTATGATCGTTATCAAAAGCCATTGTTTATTGTCGAAAATGGTTTGGGGGCCAAAGACAAGATTGAAGAAGATGGTTCTATTCAAGATGACTATCGTATTGAATACTTAAAGAAACATATTCAAGCAATGAAAGATGCAGTGGATGAAGATGGTGTTGATTTAATGGGATATACAACTTGGGGATGTATAGATCTTATTTCTAATGGAACAGGTGAAATGGAAAAGAGATATGGCTTCATTTATGTTGATAGAGATAATGATGGCCACGGTACTTTTAAACGCATAAAGAAAAAATCTTTTGATTGGTATAAAAAAGTCATTGCAACTAACGGTGAAGACTTAGACAATTAATCATAATAGGGTAGACGAGAAATAGAATCAATTCTAATATTAATCAATATTACTGTGCCTCCCATTGCACCGTACGTAACGAGTCTCGTATACGGCGCTACATTTACATGATAATTTCAAACTAACTTTGATAGCAATTAAGGGGATTGACCAAGCCAGGTCTATCCCCTATTCTTTTACCCAAAATTTAGGATTAATAGTGAACTACCTCGACT
>NZ_UQGV01000036.1 GCF_900540665.1 uncultured Catenibacterium sp.
GGCGCAGAAATAATGATTAATTACAATATTAACATTGTTTCTTGTCTACTCTATTGATACTAATTTAGAGGATTATGTTGAGCTGAGAAGTCTCTTTTCTGATAAAGAATGGATCAAGGAAAGAGACTCTATAATTGAACAGCTTACTCCTGGAAGGTTCTTATGTGAAATATTAGAAACAGAGCAACTATATGAACAGCTTTTAGACGTTCTTTTTAGAAGTGACGATAAATATTTGCTGCATCAATATACTGATTTGCTTAGTGAGAAATATCCTGAACAGCTGCTTCAGATATATCGAGAAAATGTTGAAAAGCAGGCTGAATCTACTGGGAGCAGAAAGCATTATTACCAAATTGTAGAAGAGTTAAGAATCATGAAATCTATTGTCGGCGGTGATAAAGTCGTTGATGAAATCATCAAGAAATGGAAGATCCAATATAAAAACAGAAGCGCAATGATAGATGAATTAAACAGAGCATAATCCACTTCGGTGGATTTTTTACATCCTTCTTTTACATAAAATAGAGTCATCAAAGGAAAACGTAAATGAAGCAGCTAAATTAAATGATAGTTAGATATATTTCAATTGTTGGATACTATTGACTAGCAGTAGGATAAAATGTTAGATTATTAATCAGTTTATATATAAAGGAAGAGAAAAAATGATTGATACTTTGATGAAATTAGCTATATTAATTGTTGGTTTTATATTATTGATTAAAGGCGCAGATTTCTTTGTAGATGGAAGTTCTTCTGTCGCAAAAAGATTAAAAGTCCCTTCAATGATCATTGGACTTACAATTGTTGCCATGGGTACAAGCTTACCTGAATGTGCAGTCAGTGTCACTGCTTCAATGAGCAACAACAACGCTCTTGCAGTCAGCAATGTAGTAGGATCTAACTTATTTAACTTAATGGTTGTATGTGGTGTATGTACACTATTTGTACCTCTTGCAGTCTCTACAGATACATTAAAGAAAGAATTCCCATTCTCTATTATCTGTGCTGCTTTATTACTTGTATTTGGTTTAGATAATATGCTAGGTAGAGTAGATAGTGCAATCTTTATTGTATTATTTGCAGCATATTTAGGATGGATGATCCACTCAGCATTACAGGCAAGAAATAAAGCATTAAGCGAAGACGATAATGAAGAAATCAAGCTATTACCAGTATGGCAGTGTATTGTCTATATTGTTGGTGGTGCAGCTGCTATTAAATTTGGTGGAGACTTCGTTGTAGAAGGTGCTACAGCTATTGCGACAATGCTAGGCTTAAGTCAGAACTTGATTGGTTTAACTATTGTGGCTTTAGGTACAAGTCTACCTGAACTTGTGACTTCTATTGTCGCTGCTAGAAAGAATGAAATCGATATGGCTTTAGGTAACGTGATTGGTTCGAATATCTTTAATATCTTACTTGTATTAGGTATTGCCGGGGTAATTAGTCCAGTTGCCATCATTGCTGAAAATATCATTGATACATTTATTCTAATTGCAGTAAGTACTCTTGTATGGGTATTTGCATGGAAGAAGAAAGAACTTGTTAAGTGGCAGGGTATTGTGATGCTTGCTATTTATACAGCATATCTTGTTTATATTTGTATGCGTTAAGAAGGCATTGCCTTCTTTTTTTTAGTTGCTTGATAGTTGATAGCGCAACTATCAATATTAAGCTATATTTGATGTGAGGAGGGAATTCAAAATGAAAATTCAATATTAGTACTTATACCTGCACTTATTATCTGGGGTGTGATCATCTATGTCGTTTACTTACTCATTGTCGCATTAAGAAAATATATTAAGTCAAAGCCTGTACGTGAAGAAAAAGAGGAGTATGCAAAAACACTAGGAGGTGTGATTAAAAAGCACCGCATGGAATGTCAGATGACTCAGGAATTTGTGGCAGAAACACTTGGTGTATCTAGACAGGCAGTCTCTAAATGGGAAAATGGCTCTTCTGATCCAAGTACAACTAATCTTATAGCGCTTGCAAGCTTGTTTGATATTACACCTGAAGAAATGTTAAAAGAAATACGATAAACTTTACAAAAAAACCTATCATTTTAAGTGGTTATTTATTATAATTGTGAAGTATTTTTTTAAATACTGATTTTAAAATTAAAGGGGAGTTTGTAGTATGATTCAATTTTTTAAAAACAACATCGAACCTAGAAAGAAACTAAGAACAGCTGAAATTATTGTTCTCATTGCGTTAGTGTTAGGTTCAATTATTTCTCTTTGTGTAGGTCTTAAAGAAGTACATTCTGATCCTGGTAAAGTGGATTATGTACAAAGCATTGTAATGAAAAGAAATACACAGGATGAAGACTATAGTTCAGACAACACAGTATGTGATGTTACATATAGTAAAGGTGACAAACAGCTTGTTGTTTCTTATTCTTATGAAGAATATACACAGTTAAAGAATAAGACTATTACTGCTTATGAATTCAAGACAAGTAATGGAACTGACTTATACTTTGATCACAAAGATGTGAGTCAGAAAGAAGTTAAACATTCTTATAAGCAGGTAATGGCAAATAAGACTATGTACATCTTTAACCTTGCATCTTCTTTATTTATCTTAAGCTTATCATTGGCTTTAATGTTGTTATTCTCTAAACAGTTTACAACATATGAAAAGAGCTGGTTCATGTCTATCATGCTCTTAGCTACTATTTTCGCTGTTGCTTTCCCAGAAGAAAGTGCAAATGGTGTTAATGGTATTGTTATCATGTTATTGTATCTTTTAGATACATTCTTAAATATCTTATGTGAATTACTCATTTCTAAACAGTCTCGTTACAACTTCTTAGTATCTGTTGCTGTAGAAATTGCGGAAATCGCAATGTGTGTTGTATTAATGTATCGTTTTGCAACAATGGTTACTACATTATTCTTCTGGCTACCTATTGATATCATCAGTTATATCAACTGGTCTAAGCATAAAGATGAAGAAGAAGATGAATTGACAATGGTAAGAAAACTAAAAGGTTACCAAGAAGTACTTGTTATTGTAGGTATCATTGTATGGACTATCGTTGTTGGTTATTTCATCAGTGGTTTAGATATCGCAACTGATTTCTATACAAACAAGACTTTAGAAACATGGATCATTTATATTGATGCCTGCGCCTCTGCAGTAGGTATTGCGAATGGTTTATTTATCTTCTTCAGATTAAGAGAACAGTGGATTGCATGGTATATCTGTGCTGGGTTAGAAGCTATTATTAACATCTTATCTGGACAGTATGTATTATTAATTCTTAAACTTGGTTACTTCACTAATACAACTTATGGTTATATTAAATGGACTAAATATATTAGAGAACACCAGAAAACAAACGAAAAACTATCTTTATTCTAATTAAATTTCTCTATAACTTGAGAGAAAGCTATAAAACTGCTACAATAGGTTAGTAAAAATATATAGAAACAGGAGTGATTATTATGGCAATTGCTGCAGGAGATTTTAGAACTGGACTTACATTAATCGTTGATGGTGATCCTTGGGTTGTTTTAGACTTCCAACATGTAAAACCTGGTAAAGGTGCTGCTATCTTAAAGACTAAGATGAAGAACTTAAAGACTGGTTCTACACAGGACAGAAACTTCAACGCTTCAACAAAATTCGAAGCTGCTAACATTGAAAAGAAAACAGCACAGTACTCATATGAAGCTGATTCTACTTATTATTTCATGGATATGGAAACATATGATACTTATGAATTATCAGAAGAACAGATCGGATTCAATAAATATTTCATCGTAGAAGGAAGAGAAGCATCTCTTATGTTCTTTGAAGGTGATTTATTATCAGTATCTATCCCAGAAAAAGTTGAATTAACTGTTGCTAAGACAGACCCAGCTATTAAAGGTGCACCATCTAACCAGACTAAGGATGCTGTCACTAATACTGGTCTAACATTAAGAGTACCTCAGTTTATTGAAGAAGGCGAAGAAATCGTTGTCTTCTCATCTGATGGAAAATACGCAGGAAGAGCTTAATATAAGCTCTTTTTTCACATATGAATAAAGTTGTACTTGTGACTGGTGGCGCTCAGGGGATAGGGAAAGCCATCATATTAGAACTTGCGAAAAACCATTATGATGTAGTGATCAACTACCTTACTTCTAATAAAGCAGCGGTTTTATTAGAAGAAGAGATTAAAAAGAATTATGATGTACGTGTGATGACTATTCAGGCGGATGTATCAAAGGAAGAAGAAGTTGATCAGATGATTTCTCGAATAGAAGATCAATGGGGTGGTGTTGATATTCTTATTAATAATGCTGCTGTTGATTTATCCAATCTCTTTCATCTTAAGACAGCAGATGAGTTTAGAAAGACATTGGATGTCAATGTCGTAGGGGCATTTAATTGTAGTAAGCGTGTCTATAGACATATGCTTGATCAGGAATATGGACGTATTATTAATATTTCTTCTACTAATGGCATCAATACTTATTATCCAATGTGTATTGATTATGATGCCTCTAAAGCGGCATTGATCTCATTAACACATAATCTTGCCTTTGAATATGGGCCATATATTAATGTGAATGCTATCGCACCAGGATTCATTGGAACAGACAATGAACTAGATGGATATGACGAAGAATTCTTAAAAGAGGAACAGGAAAAGATTATGGTGAACCGTTATGGCAAACCAGAAGAAGTGGCTTATCTTGTGAAGTTTCTTATTAGTGATGAAGCGAATTTCATCAACAATACAATTATAAGAATAGATGGCGGTCAGAAAGGCAGCTGTTAAAAAAGGTCCTGAAATCAATCAGGACCTTTCGTGTTATTTCTTTAGGATATTTGTAAGGGCGAATAGAATAGAAAGTTTACTATATTCTAATGTCAAACCACCCTGGATATAAAGTGTATAAGGTGCAACAACAGGTGCATCTGCACTTAATTCAATTGTACTTCCAGAAGTAAATGTACCAGCAGCCATTACTTCATCATGTGGATAACCAGGCATTGGTGCAGGCATAGTGGCAACAAATGAATCAATTGGAGAACTATTCTGAATAGCCTGAGTAAACTTAACAAGGTTTTCTTCTGTACCAAGTTCTAATGTCTGAATAATATCAGTTCTTTCTTCATTATATCTTGGAGAAACATTATTAAAACCAAGTTTTTCTAACATATAAGCACTAAATACAGCACTCTTTAAAGCGTTCTTTACTGCATTAGGAGCCATAAATACACCCTTGAAGAATGTATTATTCATATTAAAGTTAGCGCCTAGATCTTTACCAATACCAGGTGCAGTTAATCTTTCAGCACACATAAAGATTAAATCTTTTCTACCTGCAATATAACCACCAGTAGGAGCAATACCTCCACCTAGGTTCTTCATTAAAGACCCTACAACGATATCAGCACCGATATGTCCTGGTTCCTTCTTTTCTACAAGTTCACCATAGCAGTTATCTACCATGATAATAACATCCTTATTGACTTCTCTGATCTTAGTAATAATACGTTCAAGTTTAGAAAGTGTTAAAGATAAACGTGAAGAATAACCCTTAGATCTCTGGATTTCTACAAGTTTAACATCATTCTTCTTTAAACGTTCTACGATTTTATCATCATCAAAATCATTATCAACTAAATCAATCTGTTCATAAGATACACCATGAGCCTTTAATGATTGACTAGATTCTCCTGAAATACCAATCATTTCCTGTAAAGAATCATAAGGTGCTCCAGATAATGAAATCATTGTATCACCATGCTTAAGTAAAGCAGATAAAGTTAAATAAAGCGCATTTGTACCACTCATGATCTGTGGTCTAACTAATGCATCTTCGCATCCAAGAATAGTTGCGAAAATAGCTTCTAGCTTATCTCTTCCTGAATCATAGCTGCCATATCCATTCATGTCCGCAAAATCAGAATAGCTGACATTATTCTCAATAAATGCAGAAAGAACTCTGTTTGAGTTATAGAAACAAACATCATCAATCTTTTCATAAATGTCTTTTAATACAACATCAGATTCATTCGCAATTTTTAATAAGTTTTCATCTATTTGTTCTAATATCATAATCTTTCTCCTTTGAATACCTGTGCTATTATACACCAAATACACCATTATTTTGAATGATTTTAATGAAAATCATGTATAATAAGAAAAAGGGTGAAGCATATGTTAGACAGAAAAATAGAGTATTTTATAGAAGTAGTAGAGAAGGGCTCTTTCTCATCGGCAGCTAGATCATTTCTTTTATCACAATCCGCTGTTTCTCAACAGATTACATTATTAGAGAACGAACTGAATATACAATTATTTGATCGAACAGGTTATAAGCCACAATTGACATCTGCTGGGAAGATATTTTATGAAGGCTGCATTAAACTCAAAGAAGAATCAGAAGAGTTATTAAGAACAATCCATGAAGAACATCAAAAGATTACAATAGGACTTACACAATTACAGCAGAATAATTCAATTATTCATATCATCAACAAATTTAAATATAATCATCCAAATGTAGAATTTGATCTTGTAGAAGGTACGTTTGAAGAAACATATACCAACTTATCGATTGAAAAAACAGATGTTGCTTTTGGATTAGAAAGTGACTTTACACACGATCCTTATATTCACTATACTTCATTATTTCAATATCAGATGGGGGTTATATGTTCTTTGAACCATCCTTTTTCTCGTAAGAAGTATATCACAATAGATGAGTTAAAGAATGAATCCTTCATAGTTATGTCTAAGAAGTTAGGAAGAATATTCTATAAGGATTTCTTAAATGCATGTAAACAGGATGGCTATAAACCTCATATCGTAAAAGAGGTTGATTCCTTTGAAGACTTTATTGTTCAAGTGTCTTTAGGTAAAGGAATAGGAATCTGTTCTATGGATGTTAATAATAATGCACTAGTTAAGGCTATACCTATTTCTAAAACACATCATCACAATGACTGTGTCATTGCTTATAAAGACAATGTTTCATCTATATGTCAGCAGTTCATTGATGAAGCAATTCATTACTTTAAAACTCTATAAGTTTAACTTATAGAGCTCTCTTGTTTTTTCATCACTATGATTTTTCAATGATCCTTGTTAATATAATAACAAGAAAAGAGGGCGAACAAAGATGAAAAAAATATTATTAAATGGTGTTGATGGTAATTTCGGCAGCAAGGCTGCAAAGGTTCTTTTAGAAAAGTGGCCACATGAAGATTTAATTTTTGCGGCTCCTAGTGAAAAAGGATTAGAAAAGTATGCTGACATTGATGTAGAAAAGAGAGTGGCAGATTTCAACAATCCTGAAGGATTGGTACAGGCTTTTACTGGTGTAGATACTATGGTTCTTATTTCTATGCCTTTTGTAGGACCAAAAAGAAGAAAGGCACAGCAAACTGCATTAGATGCAGCTGTGAAAGCAGGGGTAAATAAAGTTGTTTATACTTCAATTGTAGGTGCAGGTGAAAAGGATATTGATACATATGAAGTGAATGACCATGTGTGGTTTGAAGCCTATGTAAAAGAGCAGCCTATTCATTATCTATTCTTAAGAGACTCACAGTATGCAGAAGCAATGATTTCTAGCTATGTGAACGCTTATGAGAATACAGATAATGAACTTGCAATTAATATGGGTAATGGAAAGATGGCTTTTGTTTCTAGAGATGATTGTGCTCTTGCATGCGCATATGCCGCTATGAGTGATTTAGAAGATCAGGTGATCGACATCAATGGACCAGAACTGCTTACTGTTGGTCAGTATGTCCAGATTGCGAATGAAGTCACTGGTCATAACGTAAAGTATGTCGAAATCACTGATGAACAAATGTATGCATTCTTTGATTCTATTGGTGTTCCAAGAACTACAGAAGATATGTGGGCACAGACAGCGAGTAACTTCCCATTCTGTTCAGATGGTATGGTGACATTTGGACGCGCCATTCGTTTAGGTCAGATGTCTACATTCACAAATGATTTTGAAAAATTAACAGGACAGAAACCTATGACGGTTAGAGAAATGTTTGAAGATATGGAAAATCATTTGATTGGTTCAAGAACATCTACTGAAGATTAACTGTAAGCATTCCTTACAGTTTTTTTATTTTGTCAGATGTTTGTTTTGTTCTGTTTACTCTGTTCAAGAAATCTATTAGAATATCAATGAAAGGGGTTTACATATGTATAAGGTTATAGAAGTAAAACAGAGTATATTTGAAGATAATAATAAGGATGCCGATTTATTAAGAAAGGAATGCAAAAAGAAGGGTGTTTTCTTACTTAATATCATGTCTAGTCCAGGTTCAGGGAAGACAACCACATTATCACGTACTATTGAAACAATCAAAGATGAAGTGAATATTGGTGTTATGGAAGCAGATATTGATAGTGATGTGGATGCGCACACTATTAGCCAGTATGGTGTACGTACAATACAATTACACACAGGAGGCATGTGTCACTTGGATGCGGATATGACAAGACAGGGATTACATGAATTAGGAATGGAAAATCTAGATCTTGCAGTATTAGAAAATGTAGGAAATTTGGTATGTCCTGCGGAATTTGATACAGGTTCCTCTTTAAATATTGCGATATTGAGTGTGCCAGAAGGGGATGATAAGCCTTTAAAGTATCCGCTTATGTTTGAAGTATGTGATGTAGTACTTATTAATAAAGTGGATGTTCTTCCTTACTTTGATTTCGATATAGAAAAGTGTAAAGAGAATATTCATTATCGTAATAAGAATGCAAAGGTGTTTGAAATATGTGCAAAAAGCGGAGAAGGAGTCAAGTCTTGGTGTGATTACCTTTTAACACGTATAAGAGAATGGAAGGTATAAAACAATGGCCTATAGAGATAATATTGATAGACTTGCAAGACGTATTACAGACCGAATACCAGTGAAGTTCAAGAAACTTAAAGAGGATGATCCTGAATACAAATGTTTAAGTGAAATCTTGAATGATGAACAATGTAATTTATGTTTATTTTTTGAAGTACGCAAACCTATGTCTTTTGAAGAAATTCTTAAAAGAACAGGTTGGGAAGAAGAACGTGTTGAACGTGTATTAAAAGAAGTATGTGATATAGGGATGATTGAATATAACTGGGAAAATGAAGATCATCATAAACAATATGTGATACCTCAGTTTGTCCCTGGTTCTGCAGAATTCATGGTGATGAATAATGATTTAGTCAAAGAACATCCAGTTGTGACTGATTTCTTCGAACAGATGACAAGATTACCACTAGAAAAGGTGACTCCAATGGTGCCTCCAGGAGGGGCTGGTATTGGAATGCATGTTATTCCAGTAGAAAAATCTATTGAAGCCAATCAGGAAGCAGTGTCTGTAGAAAAGATTTCTCATTGGTTGAATAAGTATGATAAGTATGCTTTATCTCCATGTTCATGTCGTAGACAACAAAGAGTTCGAGGAGAAGGGACAGGTGATATTGAAGTCGATGTATGTATTGCGGTTGGTGATATGGCTGATTATGTTGTAGAGACAAATAAAGGTGGTCATTACTGTACTTATGAAGACGTTATTGAAACATTAGAAAGATGTGAAAGAAAAGGCTATGTTCATCAGATTACAAATATTGACGGTGAAGATAAGATTTTTGCGATTTGTAACTGTGCAGCAGGTGTATGTAATGCATTAAGAACAAGTCAGCTCTTTAATACACCAAATATGTCTGCAAGTGCATATCGTGCACATGTGGATGTCAGCAAGTGTGTAGCCTGTGGTAAGTGTGTAGAAGTATGTCCAGTAGGAGCTGCAAAGCTTGGTCAGAAACTTTGTACAAAACAGGGACCTATTGAATACCCACAGGTGGAATTACCAGATATGATTAAATGGGGACAGGACCATTGGAATCCTGATTTTAGAGATACAGCCAAAATTAATTGTCATGAAACAGGAACTGCTCCTTGTAAAACAGCTTGTCCTGCTCATCTTCCTGTACAGGGCTATATCAAGATGGCTAGTGTTGGACGTTACATGGATGCTTTAAAGCTTATTAAAGACTTTAATCCATTCCCTGCCGTATGTGGTTCTATCTGTAATAGAAGATGTGAACAGGAATGTACACGTGGATTATTAGATGCCCCTCTCGCAATTGATGAAATCAAGAAGTTCATTGCAGAAAGAGAACTCAATGAGGAAGAACGCTATATCCCATTATGTGAAAATGAAGAGGGTGGATTCTATTTTAATAAGATGGCTATTATTGGTGCAGGTCCTGCTGGTATGAGTGCTGCTTATTATTTAAGAATCAAGGGTTATCCTGTCACTGTCTTTGAAAAAGAAGAAAAACCAGGTGGTATGCTTCGTTATGGTATTCCATCATTTAGATTAGAAAAAGATGTCATTGATGCAGAAATAGAAGTACTTAAGGCAATGGGCGTTGAATTTAGATGTGGTGTAGAAATCGGTAAAGATATCACTATTGATGGATTACGTGAAGAAGGCTATGAAGCCATCTATCTTGCGATTGGTGCACAAGGTGGTAAGAACTTAAATATCTCTGGAATGAATGAAGAGTATGTTATGACAGGTGTTGATTTCTTAAGAGAAGTCAATAGAGAAGAAAGTAAAGATATGCTTAGTGGTCATGTGGTTGTCATTGGTGGTGGTAACGTGGCTATGGATGTGGCAAGAAGTGCTTTAAGAAGTGGTGCAGCGTCTGTTGACTTATTCTGTTTAGAATCAGAAAAAGATATGCCTGCTAGCCCTGATGAAGTAGAAGTAGCCATTCATGAAGGTATTACTATGCATTGTGGATGGGGTCCTCAGGAAATCAAGGATCATACAATTATATTAAAGAAATGTATCTCTTTAAGAGATGAAACAAGTGCTTTTAATCCATCTTATGATGAAACTCAGACAGAAAGTTATTCATGTGATTATGTCTTATTATCTGTAGGACAGGATATTATTCCTGTAGAAGGATTAGATATCAATACAAATCCAAATGGTACAATTCAAGCAGATGCCATTACTTTACAGACTTCTGTAGAAGATATCTTTACAGGAGGAGATGTCTATACAGGTCCTCGCTTTGCGATTGATGCGATTGCACAGGGTAAAGAAGCTGCTGAATCAATGCATCGTTACGTCCATAAAGGTCATTCTTTAACTCTAGGTAGAGACTTACACCAGTTTACTCAGCTTGATAAGGACGATATTTTAATTACTTTAGACTTTGATCATTCAAAGAGACAGATTCCAGGTACTAAACAGGGTCTTGCGACAGAAACATTTAGAGACTTACGTTCTACATTTACGTCTGAACAGGTACAAACAGAAGCAAAACGCTGTCTTGGATGTGGTACAAGTGTAGTAGATCCTAATAAATGTATTGGATGTGGTCTATGTACAACTAAATGTGAATTTGATGCAATCAAGCTTACACGAGATATTCCAGAAGGAAGCAATATGGTAAGATCAGAAGATAAGTTGAAGGTCATTCTTCCTTATGCTGCAAAAAGACAGATTAAGATCTTACGTAATAAGAAGAAATAAAGATGCATGAATTAGGTATTGTCGTACATATTGTCAGAACATTAGAAGATGTCGCACAGGAAAACAGCCTCACAGATATACGCAAGGTCACTTTACAAATAGGCAGGGTCAGTGGTATTGAACCAGACTATTTAGTAGACTGCTGGGAATATTATAAGAAGAAAGTGTCATTGCTAAAGTATTCAACACTTGATTATGAATGGATTGAAGCTATTACAATCTGTCATAACTGTCAAAATACTTATTCTACAATCGATTATGGCAGAGAATGTCCTTATTGTCATAGTGGGAATACTGTTTTACTGCAAGGCAATGAATGTTTAATTAAAGAAATAGAAGGAGAATAACTCCATACAAAAAATCCTCTCTGTAATACGAGAGGATTATTTTTTATGAATCTCTTCTGTGCCTGCTTTTATGGCAGTTTCATAATACCAGAGTTTATGATCAATTGTTTCTAATTGTTTTTCTAATTGACGCATTTCTTCTAATACAATCTCTTTTCTTCTTACAAAGAGTTGATAACGTTCTTCTAATGATTCATCACCACGTTTAACCATTTCTACATATTGTTGCATTTCAGAAATACTCATACCTGTATTCTTGAAACATTCAATAATACGCAGCATAGAAATATCTTTTTCTTTAAAGATACGATATCCTGATTCATTCTTTTCTAAGAAAGGAATAAGTCCCATCTTATCATAATAACGAATAGTAGAAACAGGTAAAGACATCATTTCTGATACTTGTTTAATTGTATAAGCCATCTAATCACCTCAGTAAAAGTATAAAAAATAATATAACGTTTTTCAATATCTCTTGACCTTAAACTTTAGTTTAACGTTATAATTTTTTCAGAGGTGATATAAGTGAAATCAAAAGTATTATTTACACGTATAATTTCTCCGGAAATGGTTCTTACTATGTATGAAAAGTTAGGAAAAGAATTAACAGGTCATATTGCGATTAAGTTACATTCAGGAGAAGAAGGAAATCAGAATTTCTTAAAACCTGAGTTCTGGGCTCCTATAATCAGACATCTTGATGGGACAGTTGTAGAATGTAATACAGCTTATGAAGGATCAAGAAATACAACAGAAAAACATCTCAAGACAATTGAAAAACATGGATGGTCTCGTTATTTTGATGTTGACTTATTAGATGCAGAAGGACCAGATCTTGTATTAAGTATTCCAAATGGTAAAGTGATTCAAAAAAACTATGTCGGCAAAGATATTGCAAATTATAATGGTATGCTTGTCTTGTCTCATTTTAAAGGACATCCAATGGGAGGATATGGAGGTGCTTTAAAGCAGCTTTCTATTGGTTGTGCATCTTCTTATGGCAAAGCGTATATACATGGGGCAGGAGTTCCAGAAGATATGTGGACAGCAAATCATGATTTATTCTTAGAATCTATGGCTGATGCTGCATCATCTGTTCATGATTATTTTAAAGACAATATTGTATATATCAATGTGATGAAGAATATGTCAGTCGATTGTGACTGCTGTGCAGTGGCAGAAGATCCATGTATGAAAGATATTGGTATTTTGATTTCTACCGATCCTATTGCTATTGATCAGGCATGTTTGGACCTTGTCTATGCTTCAGATGATCCAGGTAAAGAACATCTTATTGAACGTATTGAATCAAGAAATGGTGTTCATACTATTGAAGCAGCAGAAGCATTAGGATATGGTTCTAGAGATTATGAACTTATAGAAATCGAGTCATGACAAAGTCACTATATATCTTCCTGTAAATGTGTGACTATTATTGCTGAGATAAAATAAAAATATAGGTAAAAGACAACAAATGGGCGTTGGAAAACCTATATTTTTTTATTGACTTTTGCAATTACATAGTATATAACCTAATGATACTATTCAGATTACAAAGGGGGACTTATATGGAAAATAACGTTACATCAGGAAATATATTAAAACATATCGCATTTTTTGCGATTCCATATCTTTTATCTTATTTCTTACAGATACTCTATGGTATGGCTGATCTATTTATAGTGGGGCAGTTTAATGCGGTAGATGGTATTACAGCTGTTTCTAATGGGAGTCAGGTCATGCATATGTTGACAGCGATTCTTGTAGGACTGGCTATGGGGGTTACTGTTTCTATTAGTCATGCAGTTGGCGCTGAGAATCATACATTAGTAGAAAGAACGATAGGTAATACGATTACACTCTTTGCATGTATTTCTATTGTTTCTACTTTTTTATTGCTTATTTTTGTAAAACCACTTGTCGTGTTACTCAATGTTCCACAAGAAGCAATGACAGGAACTGTGCAATATCTTGTCATATGTTTTATAGGAATTCCTTTCATCACCGCCTATAACATCATCAGTTCTATATACAGAGGCTTAGGCGATTCTAAAAGCCCGATGTATATTATTGCGATTGCCTGTTTATTAAATATTGTCTTAGACTATATCTTTATTGGTTTATTTCATATGGGACCAATAGGGGCAGCACTTGGAACCACTGTGTCACAAAGCGTGAGTGTTATTATCGCACTTATCTCAATGAAATATCGTACTTCTGACATTCATATCAAAAAAGAAGACCTTTGTCTTCAATCTCAAGTATTTAAACAGATTCTAAAAGTAGGCTTTCCTGTCGCAATACAGGATGGATGTATTCAGATTGCTTTTATAATCATTACTATTATTGCGAATAGCCGTGGATTAAATGATGCCGCTGCAGTAGGTATTGTAGAAAAGGTGATCACTGCCATCTTTGTTATTCCTTCTACAATGCTTGCGACTGTATCAGCTTTATCTGCACAAAATATCGGTGCCAAAGACTACGGACGTGCTCGTACAGTATTAAAATATGCGGTTATAATTACTACTCTTTATGGAATCATTGTTGCTTTGATTGTAGAATGTGCTGCACCTACACTTCTTGGCTTATTTACTAAAGATACTATAGTAATCTTACTAGGTGTCCAATATATCAGTTCTTATATTATTGATACAATATTTGCAGGGATTCACTTTTGCTTTAGTGGTTATTTTGCAGCAGATGGAAAGAGTTATATTGGCTTTATTCACAATATTATTGCTATTTCATTAGTCAGAGTACCAGGTTCTTATATTGCCTCTCATATGTATCCTCATAATTTATTCCCAATGGGACTTGCAGCTCCTTTAGGATCATTATTATCAGTGATTATTTGTTTAATCGCATATCGTATATTGAAGAAGAAAGATGAATTAAGTGTGCTATAATTGACTATAAGAGAGGTACATTTATGGATAAAATAAGATGGAATCAATTGTTCACTCCTAGAACATTAAAAAGAGGATATGAACTGTACCAAAGTGGTGCAGTAGAAGACATTCAACATAATGAATATGCAATCAAAGGAAGCATATTTGACGATGATGACTATTACTCTATTGTTTATTTACGTGATGGAATGATAGAAGATATGGATTGCAGCTGTGAAAATGAAGATGAATATTGTGAACATATTGCAGCACTTCTTTATGCCTATGATCCTAAACAGACATATCAGTTCCATGATTTTCAAGAAGCCGATACTGATGAAAAGTATAAATCTGTAATCAGAGATATTATTACAGAGAGTGGAAGCTATAAACAGATGATCAATAAACTCATTTCCTATAAACGTTCAATTCTTCCTACAATAACCGAAGACTCTCTTGCATCACTTAATTTGGTGTTTGAAACATTTTATCTCATTTCATCTATTCCTGAAGAAAAAGATGATATCTTAGAAGAACTTAAGAATGATTTAAAAATAATCGTTTCCTGCAGTCATAATAAGAAGACTTTATTAGATGTATTTGAAAGAGAGTACCATTTCCATAAGTATGAGAAAGAAGATGAAGAATATCTCACTGAAGTCTTTCTAGAGTGTTTTAATGAAACAGAATTATATGAAGACAAGTACCGCATAGTGAATCATATGATTCTAGGTAGTGATGCTTTGAAAGATAACTGGGTTGGACGTATGCAATACTCTCGCTGGATAAGCATAGGATTAAAGATGATGCAGGAAGCACATCAATCCCATCAGGACATTCTTCATTTCCTTGATACATATCATAATTATCCACCTGTATTTATTCGATATGCGAATGCATGTTTAGAAAATAGAAATAATAATAAAGCTCTTGAAGTCGTTGAACTTGGATTAAAGTATCATCAAGAAGATGAAGATTTACTTAAGATGAAAAAGGAGATTTCACCTTGTTTAAATCTTAATATGATAGATTGGGCAGACCAGTTTACGGATGTCATCTTAAAACGTGGTTATGATTACTTTTATAAAAAGAAGATCAAGAAGCTTTATCAGGAGCCTTATGGTATTGCGGCTGTAGTAGAAGGATCAGATGATTATCATGTTACTATAGATTTAAAGGATAAACAGGTCACTGGTATGTATTGTGATTGTCCATATGCCAATAAAGGACATCATTGTAAGCATATGGCAGCTGTACTTCTTGCATGTAGTGAATATGAAAATTATGATGATATCAAAGAAAAACTAGATATCAAGTTTATAAAAGAACTTAAAGAACGTATTCATACACTTCCAAGAGATCAATTAGAACAGCTCCTGTTTAATGAAATGAGATTCAATGAGTCTTTACAGCAACACTTTATTGATCTTATTGAAACAACTACAATTCAAGATAAATACTTAGACTATCTAGTAGAACTGATAGATGATAATGAAGATCATATACCAACACTTTTAAAGAAATTGAAAAAGTATCTTCGTATCTCTTTAAGTAAACTTATATCAATACGTGATTACCAGACAGCACATGCGCTTATTGCCTGCACACTAAGTAAAGTCACATGTTTAGATCCGAAGAAAGAAGTCTATGAATTCCTTACAGATATCCATGAGTATTTGAGACAACTTATAAAGATCTATCCTTCTAGTGAAGAAGCCTTTAATGCAGTGAAGGAACTTTATAGTGACTGCTGTATGCCATTTTATGAAGGTGTGATTGATCCAGTACTCTTAAATGATTTTGATAGTAAGCAGTTCTATGATTTGAAGTTCAATCTTATTCATCAGAAGATTCTCTATTCATCTATTTATGATGACAGAGAACTCCAAAAGCTTATTTATGAACGTTGGACAAAATATGGTTTGGATTTACTTATAGAATCAGGTAAAGAAGAATCAGTGATTCTTGATTATTTAAGTCAGTATGCAGATAGTGAAGCAGTACAAGTCAATTATGTTGATTACTATGTAAGAAAAGGTGACTATCAGAAAGCACTTGATATTTTAGATGAGCATACAGGTGAGGCTTATGAAGTAAAAAAACAAGAATAATCCTCAAATCGATATATAAATAAACGAATTATGAATGAAAGAACAATCCAAATAGACGTAATTGGAAAAATAGAAGGTACTCAATTTATGAAGTGTAAGCTATATACAAATGAAAATATTGTCATTATCATGATGAATGAATTTGATTATGAACGGTTGAAAGAAGAAGGAATCTTCATAAGAGATGGCAAAAGTCGAGATTCAGCCGGGGTGTTGAATACAACCAATACTTTCATCGAAAAAAATTAATACTCAAAACAAAAAAGAATGATTATGGATAAAAAAGAAAAGAATTTTGCCACATACAAAGAATTTGCAAAGATGCTTCGGGAAGTGGCAAACATATACTCTAAACTGGGTGACGAACCATTGTTGAAAGAAGGATATGAGTATAACGCCATTAGAGATGCTGTTCAGTATGTAACGAACAAACACGATTTTGGTTACTTTATACAGCCTTGGAAGGATGAGTTTCTACGTATGCCTTTTGATGTGACGAAGCGAAAAAAATGGGCTGATTATGTGGCTGAATGCCATGCTACAGGAAAGGAAATAGATTACGATAATTATGATTGGGATAAATGACCATAATTTTTCGAATAGTGTGAAAGGGAATAGATGTCATATAATCAAAATATAGATAGAATGTTTATTGAATATAAGGTATATCGTAGGGTGTCAGATTTGAAGCCTTTTATATCTAGGGATGAACTTCCTTCTTGTCAGATGATTGGAAAAAAAAAGTTTGTAGGAAAAAAAGCAAAAATGGAGGCTGTTTATAGACTTACAGGGAAACGTTTGCCAGAAGACTATACAACAGAGCAGGTAAACAATTATCTTACGGTAGAGCTTTTTAATACGTCTTTATGGCATAAGTATAGAAAGATTTACAATGAAGTTTCCAATGAAAAAGAAATTGTTGTTGAGAACTATAGTTATCAATATACATTAGTTGTAGAATTAGCAAATAAATCGAATTTATCATTGGATGAAGGAAAAATCGTACATTTTGTTATGTGCGAACTGTTAGGAAATCCTTGTGAAACGTATAAAGGGATGAAAAACCCTATAATTTCTTTACGAAAAGATTATGATAGATAAAGCAAAAACATTAGATGAATGCTTTAAGGAACTAATTCTTAAAAGAGGTTGGTCTAAAAATAGTCCATATGACCGCCGAACTGCATCAAGGCATAAAAAGCAATTCCTTGAAGGAACGTTGCCCGATGAATTTAAAAGAGTATATTTGCAAAGTGCTGGTTATACAATAGTGCAGCCGGAGCTTTGGCGACAGGAATTATAAAACAAAGAAAATGGACTGGAGGAACATAATAAGAAATCTATTAGAAATTATCATTGCTATTTTTAGAATGATTTTCATAGGGCTATTTTATATAGCCAAGTTTATGTTTGTGTTCTTTATTCTACTTTTTTTTGGAGTATTAATCAGTCAAAATAATAAGCGATGGTAAATAGAGAAATAAAAGCCCGAAAACGTGCGGTGAAAGAAGAAAAAGAAGAAATAGACGGTGAGATTGTTAGAATTAGGAAAGGGCATCCTCGTACAAATCTTCCTGTGAAACTCCCAGAAAATCCCACATGGCTGAAACAACCTAATGTAGTTACATTAATGGCTGGTGATTTTAAGACAGTACAGATTAGAATCTTAATTGCTGTTATAGAGAAATTACAGAATGTCATAGAATTAAGTATTCAGCATCTAGATAAATATGGTACATCTATTCCATGCGAGCAATTATCCTTATTTCAAGAATATTCAGACCGTATAAGAGTAGATATTGCATATCGGGATTTGGGCGTTAATCCAGACCAATACAAGGAAGTAAAAAGCATGGTTCGTAAATTAATCAGTATTCCTGTAGAGTTTGATGTTAAAGACCCAATAACAGGTGAGGAAAGTTGGTCTATTACTGGTTTATTCACTAAGGCAAATATACCTAAAACTCCTTATTCAAGAGGTTTTTCTTTAGAAATGGACAGAGAGGTTGCTAAAGTTTTCATTAATGTTGATAGAGGTTTTACACGCTATATAAAAGAGATAGCTTTAAGAGCGCAAAGTAGATATACAATAAGAATGTATATGCTGATTAGCTCATGGAAAGAAAAAGGTGGTTTTTCTATTTATGTGGATAGATTTCGGAAATTCTTAAAATTAGAAGATAAATACCCCGAATTTAAAGATTTGTATAAACGTGTAATACGCCCTGTTTACGATGATTTGTTTGAACAGGCTGATTGCTGGTTTGAAATGGCAGAAGTTTATCGTAATTCAGGCGATACACAGCCTTATAAACTTAATTTCAAAGTTATTAAGTCTGCATTATCAAAGAAGGAAGAAGAACTATTAAAAGGACAAAAGAAGATGATAACGAATTTTTGTTCATTGCACTTTGCAATGAAGGACGAACATTTGCAGCAGTTTATTCCACAGATTACATTAAGCAACTATAAAGCTGTAGTAACTAAGATGCTTTATCTAGGCGAATATGTTAGAGATAACTGGAATAAAATTTCAAATAAAGCAGAATATTGTTTATCCGTATTATTAAAAGAGGTAGAAATACTCCCCGGAATGATTGGAGAAGAAAAAGAAAATGAATAAAAGTTGGGTTTTTGTCCCTAAGTGGGGTCTAAAAGTTGGGTTTTTGTCCCTAAGAAGTTGGGTTTTTGTCCCTAAGAAGTTGGGTTTTTGTCCCTAATTTTTTACTGTTATTTGTTGTTTTTCAAATGGTTACCATTCCATTTTTAAGGGTACTACCATCACTAGCTGATAAAAAAAACCTGATAATCATACCAAACGTAAAAAAGGAACTTTTCTTATTACATAAACCCATAAAAAAGGAACTTTTCTCATAATCTTAACACAAACTTTAGGGAAAAGAACATCTATTAACAAAAAAAGACGCTATATGATACAACTAATCAATCAAAAGTTGGGTTTTTGTCCCTATCTAAAAAAAGCATATTTTAAAAAGTTGGGTTTTTGTCCCTATCTAAAAAAAGCATATTTTAAAAAGTTGGGTTTTTGTCCCTATCTAAAAAAAGCATATTTTAAAAAGTTGGGTTTTTGTCCCTATCTAAAAAAAGCATATTTTAAAAAGTTGGGTTTTTGTCCCTATCTAAAAAAAGCATATTTTAAAAAGTTGGGTTT